>DASTBI010000140.1 GCA_035712145.1 Candidatus Eisenbacteria bacterium
GGGCTCCAGGCCATCGACCAGCCGCGCAACCTCACGACCCGCGATGTCGAACACCGAGAGCCTCACGCGCGCCTCCTTCGGCAGCGCATAGGCGATCTCCGCGGGACCGGTCGTGGGATTGGGCCGGATGCTCACCGAGAATGCCAGCGGCGCAGGTTCCTCCACACCCGTGACGTTCGGCACGAACTCGGCCCTGACTACCTTGTAACCACCCATTGTCAGCTGGAGCGGATTGCTGGTGCCGGATGCGTCTCCCAGCCACTGATTGAACTTGAAGCCTTGGTTGGGCTGCGCCACCACTGTCGCGACTTCGCTGGAGTTCCAGCACCACTTGGACGTGGTGATCGATCCGTTGGTCCCGCCACCGTCAAGGAGGAACCCGCCTCCGAAGTCGAGCCTGTACGCCGTATCGAGCTGCACGTCGAACGTGCCGCCGCCGAATATCAATACGAGATCGTCATCGGGATCGTAGGCAATGGCGGGACTAGGGATGCTTCCAAGCGTCGCCCCACCAGACCAGTTCTGCGACCAGAGCGGCTGATCCGCATCGAGCTTGAAGTCGAGAGTGGTGACGTGGCCGGACCAATCGCTCTTCAAAAAGATCGCTCGGTCACGAATGGGGTCGTAAAGAGCTGGCCCAAAAATCCCCTTGGAAGCACCCCACGGGTTCAGGTTCGTCCACGTGGGCGTCCCGGATAGCGACAGCGCCCACGCGCCGTCGGAACTCGCAGAACTCGACATGACAACCATGCGATCGCGCACCGGGTCGTAGATCGCCCCCGCCACCGTTCCCGCAGGGGGGCCAGTGCCGAGAGGGAAGACCTGCGTCCAGGTCGGTGTTCCGGCGAGCGTCAGCTGCCAGACATCACTCTGTGGCGTGTTGCAAAGCTGGCCGCACCGCACGCTCCCACCGAAAAGGAGCATCCGATCGCGGAGAGGATCGTAGATGACCCCAGCGCCCGATCGTCCAGATGGAGGAGTCCCTGCGGTCACGATCTGCGACCAGGTCGAAGGACCTCCCCCAAGCGGGAGGGCAAAGAGATTCGAGTGGTACGAACCAAAGCCCGATGTACCTCCGAAGGTGACAAAGCGATCCCGCACCGGGTCGTAAAAGGATCTGACGTCCCACTGCCCACCCGATCCTGGGGACACCTCCGTCCAGGTCGGCGCGGGGTTCATGGTCAGGCCCCAGGTGTCTCCGATTGGAAATCCTGAATTCCTGATTCCGCCGTAAATCAAGAAGCGATGGCGCACGGGATCCCAGATGGCCGCGGCGAACCTCCGAGGAGGTGGCTTGGTTCCCGTCGGAGGCACCAGTGACCACCCACCACAGGTGGGCGGTGGGATCGTGAAGTTGGCTGTCACGTTCATATTGCCGGTCACCGTCATCATGACGGGGTTATCCGTGCTGGTCACATCGCCGCTCCAGGCGCTGAACTGGTATCCGGTGATTGGATTGGCCGTGAGTGTGACCATCGACCCCGTCGCATAGAACGACTGGTTCGGACTCTTGGTGACGGTGCCGGTCCCCACCGGTGACACGGACGTCGTGACCGTGTTGGCATCGAAGGTCGCCGTGATGTTCTTCGGCCCGTCGACAATGATCGTCAGGGGGTTTTCGCTACCGCTCGCGTCGCCGCTCCATCCCACGAAGGGCACATTCGAGCTGGCGGTCAGCGTCACTTGTGTTCCGGGAGCATAGGTTGGCTGGTTGGGGCTCTTCGAGACCGTGCCGCTACCGGTAGGGACGACCGTCACGTTCACCGGGTATCCGACGAAGTTGGCAGTGATGCTCTTGCTCGAGCTCATCGTGACGGTAAGCGGATTCGTGGTTCCGCTCGCATCACCACTCCAGTGCGAGAACCCATAACCGAATCCGGCAAAGGCCGTTAGGGTCACCATGGTTTCAGGAGCGAAGCAACGTCCGCTGGGACTCTGCTGGATGGTCCCAGCAGCGACGGGCGAGACTGAGAGACTGAGAGAGTAAGTCCCGGCTGGGAACGACAGGGCGACCACGTCGTTACGCATCGAGCCCGCGGACCCGCACGCCACGGCCCAGCGATCGTTGCCAGTGTCGAATGCGGCACCAGCGCCCTGCCTACCCACTGGAGCAGAACCCACCAACTGGAGCGTGCCCCAGGAAGGGGAACCACCCAGGCTCAAGTACTGCGTCGACATTGGATTTTCGCTGGCGACGAGCATGGCGTCCCGGGAGGGATCGTAAACGGCCACATGATTGGCAGCTGTGGTCGGTGTGCCTTCAGCCGTAACCGTGCTCCAAGTGGGTGTGCCTGCGAGTGCTAAGGCCCAGACCGTCGCGTCACTGTTCAGCCCACCGAATACCAGCATTCGGTTGCGGGGCGCATCGAACACCGCGCTGTGTTGCCAATGAAGTGGCGGCGGACCTCCCGTCGGGCTGAGTGGAGTCCACGTGGTGGAGCCGCCGAGCGAGAGGGCCCAGACGTCACCCAGCACGTCGCCCTGCGATGGCCCCCCAATGCCTCCATAGATCACCATCCGGTTGCGCGGTGCGTCGAGAATGGCAGAGTGCTGCCATCGCGTAACGGGAGGCGTGCCCGACGGAGTGAGCTGCGTCCACGCGGCTGTTCCCGAGAGCGAGAGTGACCACACGTCGTTCAAGCCACCCGAGTTCGCCGCGCCCCCATAGACGACCATTCGGTTACCGACTGGGTCGAAGACCGCCGTGTGAGCCTCGCGTGGGCTCGGTGGCGTGCCGGTAGGGAGGAGTTCGGTCCATCCCCCGCCTCCGGTCAGAGCATATGCCCAGACGTCGTTGAAGCGGTTTGTCCCGTCCGCGCCGCCGAACATGACCAGCCGCTGGCGCGGCGCGTCGTAGATCACCGTGGTCTCGGACCTCCTGTTTGGGAGGTTTCCCGTCACCAAGAGCTGAGACCACGATGTGGAATTATTCGTGATTGCAAGGGCCCAGAAGTCGTCCTTATCGAACGAAACCATTCGACTGCGCAGCGGGTCGTAAACGGAAGCGAAATAGAACATCGGCGGCGATGGCGTCGGCCCGTTCGGCGACAGATCGGTCCACTTGATCGGGTTCGTGAAGCTCAGCGACCAGACATCCGTGAATTGTCCGGCGTCGCCAACGCCCGCGAACATGAGCATGCGGTCGCGCGGAGCGTCCACGATGGCGGTGTGGCCGTACCGCATCGGTGGCGGTCCACCATTGGGAACGATCTGAGTCCAACTTCCCGACCCCGAAAGGGAGAGCGCCCATGTGTCGTTCTTCTGGCCGGACAGGGCAGGATCGATGCCGCCGAAAACCACCATCCGATCCCGCGGGCCATCGTAAACGGCGGAGTGGGCCTCCCGAATTGGGGGTGGTGTTCCAGACGGCGTGACCTGCGTCCATGTGGGAGTGCCGGAGAAACTCAGCGCCCAAACGTCGTTCAGAACGATGTTGTTATTGTTTCTGCCGGCGAAGACAACCATGCGGTCCCGGGTCCCGTCGTAGATGGCCGTGTGGTAGTAGCGAATCGCGGGCGGCGTGCCCGCAGGCGACAGCTGGGCCCAGGTTGGGGTTCCGCTGAGGTTGAGTGTCCACACGTCATTCATCAGCAGCCCGGCCGTCGAGCCGTTGGTGCTGGCATTACCACCGAAAATGACGATCCGGTCCCGGCTCGCGTCGTAGATCATCGAAGGCGACAAGCGACCGAGTGGAGGAGTCCCGCTGGTGTTGATCAGGGACAGCGTCGGCGTCGCGCCAAGCGATAGACTCCACACGTTGCCATCGTAGGCGGGGGACGCCCCGGTGTTGATTCCGCCGAAGATCAGCAAGCGATCGTGGACCGAGTCGTAGACCATCACGTGCTGACGGCGCATGAAGGACGCTCCGTCAGGAGTAAGTGTCGTCCACGTGCCGCATCCCAGAGCCGCCTGAATGGCATCGATGGAGGTCGAAGAAGCACCTCGTGACATCGACGCCTGGGGCGATTGTGCCAAGGCGACGTGACCCAGTGGGCTAGTCTGAGCAACGAGAGAAAAACAAAGCGCGAGGAGTGCGGATCGGGGATACATGCAGCCTCCTGCTCAATGGCGCGGCAGGAGGAATGTTACGCCCCGGTCAACCCCTCGGCACCACTTTTTCGGGAGCGCTGCCCATGAACCGGCAACCTCTACGCTCGCTCCAGGATCACCGCGATGCCCTGGCCGCCGCCGATACAGGCTGAAGCCACGCCGAACTGCTTCTTCCGCTTCTGCAGCTCGAGCAGCAGCGTATAGATGAGGCGGGTGCCCGTGGCGCCGAGGGGATGGCCGAGTCCGATGGCGCCGCCGTTCACGTTGACCTTCTCGCGGTCGAGCTCGAGATCCTTCTCGACCGCCAGGTACTGCCCGGCGAAGGCCTCGTTGATCTCGATGAGGTCGAGCTGGTCGAGCTTCATGCCTGCGCGCTCGAGCGCCTTGCGGATCGCCGGGGCAGGACCGAAGCCCATGACATCGGGATCGACGCCGACCGAGGCGAACGCGCGCACGTAACCGAGCGGCTTCTTGCCGGCGGCCTTCGCGTTCTCGGCGCTGGTCACCACCACGGCCGCGGCGCCGTCGACGATGCCGGAGGCGTTGCCCGCGGTGACGAACGACTCGGGGCCGAACGCGGGCGGAAGCTTCGCCAGCCCTTCGATCGTCGTGCTGGGGAAGAGGTGGTCGTCCTTCTCGACCATCACCGACTTCTTGCCCTGCTTCACCTCGACCGGAACGACCTCTTCGGCGAATCGGCCGTTCGTGTTGGCCTGGTTGGCGAGCGTGTGCGACCGCAGCGCGAACTGGTCCTGGCATTCGCGCGAGATCCCGTACTTGCGCGCGAGATTGTCCGAGGTCTGCGCCATGAACAGCCCGCAGTAGCTGTCCTTGAGCGCGACCATCAGCGAGTCCTCGAGCTGCCCCTGTCCGAGCCGGAATCCGCCACGCGCGCCGCGGATCACGTGCGGCGCCTGGCTCAGGTTCTCCATGCCGCCGGCCAGCACCCAGGTCGACTCACCGGTCTGGATCTGCTGCGCCGCGCTGACCACGCTCTGGAGACCGGAGCCACACAAGCGGTTGACGGTCAGTGCGGGAACGGTGCGAGGAATGCCGGCCTTGAGCGCCACGTGGCGCGCCCCGTAAAGCGCGTCGCCCGAGGTCTGGAGCGCGTTCCCCATGATGACGTGATCGATCGCCTTGGGATCGATGCCACCGCGTTCGAGCGCGGCCTTGGCGGCCACGGCGCCGAGGTCGAGTGCGGAGACGGAAGCCAGCGCGCCGCCCTGCAGCCCGTCGCCCCGCTTGCCTCCGATCCACTCCGACATGGGAGTGCGAGCGCCCGAGACGATGACGATGTCTTTGCCATTGGCGGACATGGAGATGGCTCCTCGAGTTCGAGTAGAAGTCGGAGCCGGCGAGCGCCGGCGACAGGGCTTTGGATGCGAAGGGCGAGGCACCGTAGCAAAGCGCCCCGGCGAGGCTCAAGCCGGCACTGTGGATCCGTTGCGGATCGCACTACTGGAGGACGGCGATGCTTCGAGTCCAGGTCCCACAGGAGGTCGCGTAGCGGAAGCTACCGCCGCTTCAAGATGGTGTAAGTCGCGAACAGATCCTTCTCGAGATCCATCGGCCGCTCGCCGGCATCCCAGCCCAGCGCGTGGGCCATGCGTCGTGCGGCGGGGGAATCGTCCTTGTCGAACGCGACCACCTGGAAGCCCGTCCTTTCCAACAACCCACGATCGAACGGGCAGCGGCCATCGGCCCAGGGGATGTAGGGCTTCCCCGGCGGCGCAGGTGCGGGGCAGAGGTTGTAGATCATCACGAGACCGCCGGGCTTCACCGCTTTCGCCAGCGTGGCGACATAGATGGAGTCGTCCACCCCCAGGTGCACCATCATGCGCGGATTCACCGGCTCGGCGGGATGGATGTAGCCGCGCTTGAGCGTGTTCTTGGAGATGAAGAGGTCATAGCCGCTCCCGACTTCACCAACGAGTGCCGCCTCGGCAGGCCATTGGCCGTGATGCAACACCAATCGGCCGCCGCCGACCGCGCCGACGTCGGGTGCATAGAGCGTGCGCAACATCGGGTCGACCTCGATTCCATGCACCTCCGCTCCCTGGCCCGCGAGCAGGCGCAGGTGGCCGATCGTGCCGTAGCCGAAGTCGGCGATCTTCTTCCCCCGCACGTCGCGAAGGCCAGCGTCGGCGAGGATCTCGAGCGGCCGCGCGTAAGCGAGCGGAGACCCATAGCGGGTGGTGTAATAGAAGGTTTCGTCGAGCGTGCGCCTCACCAGGCGCGCGCGCTGCGTGTCGGGGAGTGCTGTGGACTCGCCTTCGGTCCAGCAGCGAGTTCGTGCCGAGTCACAGAGGATGGTTCGCGGCTCGACGCGCGGGAGGTTCTTCACACCCGCGAGGAAGCCGGCGACGAGCTTCGAGCGGAAGAGGGGGCCGACCGCCTTGGCCTCTGTCGCGAGCACGGCGACCTGCGATGTCGAGTCGGGGGGCGCGGCGATCACGGGTGTGGCGCACAGCATCGAGGCGACCAGCAGGAAACGAGGCATGGCGGAATCCTACGACGCTCGAGCCTCCGAGCGGTCGGTAGGAGACCGACGCCGCCAGAGGGTATCCGGGCGCGGCGAGTGGGCCTTTGCTAGAGTCTTTGCCATGAAATCCCGCACCGAGCACCTGACCATGAACGTGCCCAGCCGGCGTGGGTTCGTGAACATCACGCCGGAGGTGGAGCGTGTGGTCGAGGAGAGCGGCGTGAAGGAAGGCATGGTGCTCGTCAATGCCATGCACATCACCGCGAGCGTCTTCATCAACGACGATGAGTCGGGCCTCCACCACGACTACGAGCTGTGGCTCGAGAAGCTCGCGCCTCACGCACCGCCAGGCCAGTACCGGCACAACGACACCGGCGAGGACAACGCCGACGCGCACATGAAACGGCAGGTGATGGGCCGCGAGGTGGTGGTCGCCGTCACCCAAGGAAAGCTCGACTTCGGCCCGTGGGAGCAGATCTTCTACGGCGAGTTCGACGGACGGCGGAAGAAGCGTGTTCTGGTCAAGGTGATCGGCGAATGAGCAAGTCCTCGCGTCAGAAGATCGCGTGTCGCGTCCGCGGAGTCGAGCCGGAGGACGTTCGCGACGTCTGGAAGCTGCTTCGTGGACTGGCCATCTACGAGAAGCTCACCGAGACGCTGACCGGCACCCCAGAGACCCTGCACAAGGCGTTGTTCGGGAGCGGCCCCCGCGCCGAAGCGCTGGTGGCGGAGCGCGAGGGCCGCTTCGTCGGATACGCGCTCTTCTTCCCGGTCTTCAGCTCCTTCCGATCACGATGGCGGCTCTGGCTCGAGGACTTGTACGTGGCAGAGGATGCACGTGGGACTGGCGCCGGAGTCGCCTTGATGTCGGAGCTGGCCAGGATCGCTCGGCAGCGCGGATGGGCCTCGATCGACTGGGAGGTGCTGGACTGGAACCGATCGTCGATCCATTTCTACGAGCAGCTGGGATCGGCCCGAGTCGCGCAGGACCTCCTCCGCTACCGCCTGGACGGCAACGCTCTCGAGGCGTTGGCGAACCAGGCTTCGGACCCGACGGCTACCTGATCAGCCTTCGAGCAGCTCGCGCGCACGCCGCGTCGCCTGCACGACCGACTTGATCAGGGTCACCCGCAAGCCTCCTTCCTCGAGCTCGAGCAAGCCGTCGATCGTGGTTCCCGCGGGCGTGGTGACGTTGTCCTTCAGCAGCGCGGGGTGCGAGCCGGTCTCGAGCACCATCGCGCCCGCGCCGAGCACGGTCTGCGCGGCCAGCTCGGTGGCGAGGTCTCGGCGCAGCCCCATCTTGACGCCACCTTCGGCCAGCGACTCGATGACGACGTAGATGAAGGCGAGCCCGCTCGCCGAAAGGCCGGTGATGGCGTCCAGGTGCTTCTCGTCGACCACCACGACCCGGCCGACGGCGCTGAAGATCTGCCTGGCGATCTCCAGATGCGAGTCGTTCGCATGACGCCCTCGCGCGATACCGGTGATCGCGCGCTTGATCAATGCCGCCGTATTGGGCATCGCGCGAACCACGGGCAGCTCGCGGTCGAGGTGCTTCTCGATGAATGGCGTGCTCACCGAAGCCACCACCGAGATCAGGAGGTGATTCTCCCGCCACACGCCCCGCAGCTCGTCCAGCACCGGAGCCGCCTGCTGTGGCTTCACCGCCAGCACGACGAGATCCGCGTCTTCCACGGCCGCCCGATTGGACGCCGCGGCCATGACCTTCAGCTCGGCAGCGAGCTGGCGTGCGCGCTCGCCGGATCCGGTCGTCACCCGAATGCGTTCAGCCGTCATCGCGCCCGCCTCGAGAAGGCCACGCATCAAGGCCTCGCCCATCTTGCCGGCGCCGATCACCGCAATGCGTTGTTCGCGAATCATGACGGTGGGTTCGTGCTCCAGTCGTAGAAGCCCTTGCCGGTCTTCCTTCCATGGAGTCCCGCCATCACCATGCGCTTGAGCAGCGGCGGCGCGGCGAAGCGCGGCTCCTTGAACTCCTCGAACATGATCTGCGTGATGTAGTACGTGGTGTCGAGGCCCACGTAGTCGCCCAGCAGCAGCGGGCCCATGGGATAGCCGCAGCCGAGCTTCATGGCGTTGTCGATGTCGTCGCGGCTGGCCAGTCCCTGCTCGAACACGCGCACTGCGTCGAGCATGTAGGGGACGAGCAGGCGGTTGACCACGAAGCCGGTGGAGTCGCCACAATTGACGGCGGTCTTGCCGATGGCCTTGCACCAGGTGTTGACCGAGTCGAGCACGGCCTTGTCGGTGCGCACCGTGCGCACCACCTCCACCAGTTTCATGAGCGGGACCGGGTTGAAGAAGTGGAGTCCGATCATCCGCTCCGGCCGCTTCACGAACGTGGTCATCTCGGTGATCGAAAGGCTCGAGGTGTTCGACGCGAAGATCGCTTCCGGCTTGCACGCGGCATCGAGCGTGGAGAAGGTCTCCTTCTTGACACCGATGTTCTCGGTGATCGCCTCGACGATCAGATCGCAGTCCTTCAGGTCCTCGAGGTTCGTGGTGCCCTTCAGATTCTCCTTCACCTTGTCGAGCTCGAAGGGCGCGACTTTCCCCTTCTCGACCCCGGCCTGCAGGAATTTGGTGATCGACGCGAGCCCCTTGTCGAGCAGCTCCTTCGAAACTTCGCGCACCACCGTCGGGAATCCGGCCTGGGCGCTGACCTGAGCGATGCCGCTGCCCATCAGGCCGCAGCCCACCACTCCGACTTTCTGGATCGCCATGGAGCGAATGCCTCCGAGAGAGAGTTCGTGCGGAAACGAGCCGGCGGAGGATACACGAGCTCGATTCTCCCCGGGCCCCGTTTCCGCTAGAGTGGATTCCTTCGTTGCGCCCCGCCATTCGGTTGGAGGCCGTGTTGACCCCCTCGGTCCTGGATAGCCTGGTTCTCGACAACATCACCAAGATCGTGCTGCTCGTCCTCGACGGCGTGGGCGATCTGCCGCATGCCGACCAGGATTGGAAGACGCCGCTCGAAGCCGCGAAGACGCCGAATCTCGACGGAATCGCGTCGCGTGCCGCGCTCGGCCGCATCCTGCCCGTCGCTCCCGGCATCACGCCGGGCAGTGGCCCAGGGCATCTGGCGCTCTTCGGCTATGACCCCATCGAGACCACGGTCGGTCGCGGTGTCCTCGAGGCGCTCGGCGCCGGGCTCGGGCTGAAGCCGGGCGACGTCGCTGCGCGCGCCAACTTCTGCACCCTCGACGCCCAGGGCGTGGTGACCGATCGGCGCGCGGGTCGCATCTCCACCGAGGTCTGCGAGCGTCTGGTCTCCGAGCTGAAGAACAAGGCCGCCGAGATCGAGGGCGTCGAGGTCGTGCTCCAGGCCGGCAAGGGGCATCGCTTCGTCGCGGTCTTCCGCGGGAAGGGCCTCGGCGGCGAGGTGAGCGACGCCGACCCGCACAAGGAAGGAAAGCCGATCCCTTCGTCGCAACCCGTGGTGAAAGGTGCGGCGGCCGAGAAGACGGCGCGCGTCGTCAACGCGTTCGTGAAGCGCGTGGCCGAGGTGCTGAAGAGCGAACATCCTGCCAATGCGGCCCTCGTTCGCGGCCTCAGCGAGCGTCCGGCCTTCCCCGGCTATCGCGAGCGATTCAAGCTGGGAGCGGCGGCGATCGCCGCCTATCCGATGTATCGCGGCGTCGCGCAGCTCGCCGGCATGGACGTGCTGACCACCGGCGAGGCCCCGGGCGACGCGTTCGCCACCGCGGGCGCGCGCTGGAAGGACTACGACTTCTTCTTCGTCCACGTGAAAGGCACCGATATGGCGGGAGAAGACGGCAACTTCGCCGCCAAGGTGGCCGCCATCGAAGATGTCGACCGGGCGCTCCCGGAGCTGCTGAAGCTCGAGCCCGACGTGCTGTGCATCACGGGCGATCACTCGACGCCGGTGGCGATGCGTGGGCATTCGTGGCATCCCGTGCCAACGTTGGTGTTCGGGCGCTGGTGCGGGGCCGACCGCGCGGATCGCTTCCATGAGAAGTCCGCGCGAATCGGCAGTCTCGGCACGTTCCACAGCAAAGACCTCATGGCCGTCCTGCTCGCGAACGCGTCGCGGCTGGACAAGTACGGAGCCTAAATGCGTTTTCGGTTCATGCTTCTGTCGCTCGCGTGGGTCGCCTTGGCCGGGCGCCTCGCACAGGCGCAGCCTCCATCACCGCTCGATCCATCGCTGTTCGCTTTTCCCGGCGGCACCATGAATCCTCCTTCCGCCGCGTCGGCAGGCCTGGCGGGCGCCGATCAGTGGCTCGGTGACGAGCCGTTCCATAACCCTTCCGTCATGGGCAGCCGCCGTGTCGTGCTGTCCCCCGAACTGTTGCGCGTGAGCCGGCAGGATCTGCGCGCCGACAACCGCAACTTCGACGACAATCCTCTGTTCATCGATCTCGCCGGCGCCGCGGTGGCAATCCCGCGAGTGCCGGTGTGGATCTACGTCTTCCAGCCCGGGCTCCGGTTCGAGGACTTCGTCTTCAACCGCGGCACCGGCACCGACCCATCGGTGCAGCCCGCGGTCATCACGGCGCAGAGCGACATGCGGGAAGGCCGAGCTGGCGTCTCCGCGTCGGCCGGATGGGGGCAGTTCCGCGGCGGGCTCGCGGTGGAGTGGACGCGGCGTCAGGACCGGTACTTCGTCCGTGAGCAGTCGGGATCCCCGGATCAGGGAGATCGCGAGCTGAGCTTCGAAGGCGACGCCTTCGGGTACAACCTCGGCTTCCGGTACGACTCCGCAGACTCCGGCGCCGGGCGTTTGACGGTGGGCGCCGCGCTGCGGGCGCTCCCTGCCATGGAATTCGATGCCGAGCAGGTGCTCACGCTGTTATCCGGCGACAGCGCCGCCATCATCCCCGTGGAGCGCGAGGCCGGATGGGAGGGGGGCCTGTCCGCTCGCTACTTCGTCACACCAGCCTTTGCGGCGCTCGCCGCCTTTGGCATGCGCACCGAGCAGGAGTGGACGGGCTTCGACACCACGGCCGGCGCGTTCACCATGTGGCGAGTCGGGATCCACTTCCACGATGCCCGTGATCCGTGGACGGCGCGTCTCGCATTCGGGATGGACGAGCAGGACGATTCGCCCGAGCCGCGCGCCAACATCCTGGGTCTAGGGTTCGGATGGAATCTCGAAGGCGTCCAGCTCGATCTCGGAGTCCAGCACGCCAGCATCGAGCGGACTGACGCGCCCCGCTCGTACGAAGATCGCGTGGTCGCGACCGTCGTCGTGGGTTTTTAGACCCAGCGCCACATCGCTGAGCACTCCGTGGTGGTCAAAGGGCATGGATCTGCTCCATGCTTGTGGCGGTGGCAAGCCGATCTCCCCGGAGGCTTCATGAGTCCCCGCCGGCTCCCTCGGTCATTCGTGGCCGCGGCGTTCCTTTCGCTCGCACTCGCCATCTCTGGCTTCGCCGAGGCGCGAGTTCTCGTCCTGCGCACCGATGGAAGGGGTGACGTCTCGACCTTCCAGGCGGGAGTGGACGAGCTCCTCGGCGAGCCCTCGGAGTGGGAGCGCGACACGCTCCAGGTCCATCCCGGCACCTACGATGAGGACGTGTCGCTGGAGGCTACGCGACGATTCGATGCCGCGATCCTGTGCATCGGGGGTCCTGATCAGACCGAAGTGCGGAGCCTTCGCGGCTTTTCGACTCCGATCGACGGGTTAGGCCACCTCTCGATCCGTGGCCTGCGAGTGCGCCATCACGTGGGACTGGGGGTCGACCTGCCAAAGCCATTCTCGATCCCCGCGTTGGTCATCGAGGATTGCCGATTCCTGGGCGATGTGGACATCCCGAGAGCCTATGGCGGTGGCAGCAGCGGATTCATCGGGTGCGAGTTTCTCGGCCGCCTTGCGCTGGGCGCGGCCGGATATCACGTGAGCCGTTGTCGCTTCACCGGCAAGACCGCCCGTCTCGCCCTGTTTACCGACTTCTTCCTCAATGTCGAGCAATGCGTCTTCAGCGGAGCCGACACCGCCGTCGTCACCGTGACGAACCAGACCGACAACGTGTACTTCGAGCAGTGCCGATTCAACGACGTGGCGACGGGAATCGCGGTGACGCTGGATCCCAATGCCTTCGGCCCGTCGAACTACTGGGGTGTCCTGGTCAGGAACTGCGTGTTCGAAGACATCACAGGATCCGCGATTCTCGTGACCGCAGTGGGGCCGCCGCAGGACCTGGTGAGGCGAATCACCATGGATGTTTCGGGCAGCCGCTTCGAGAACTGCGGGAGGGCGATCGACGGCAGGCAATCCGCGCCGCTCGCTCTTCGCATGGCCGCCGATACCATTCTGGCTTCACACGACGCGGGAATCGAAGCCAGCATCGCAGGGGGCTCACTCGAAGGCGTCGTGATTCGGCAGGGTGGAGCGGATGGCGCTCGGCTGACCTTGAAGGACGGGCTCGACTTCAAGGTCGAGGATTGCCACTTCGTCGGCAACGGCGGTGACGGCCTCGGCCTCATCGACGGGCGCGGAGGCTCCGCCTTCGAGGTGGGGCTTCGCCGGAACTCGAGCCTGGCCAACGGCGGCGCGGGGATTCGTCTCGGACCTGGGTCCGCCTCGGATCCCACCGCAATTCTCATCACCCACAATCTCGTCGCGGGCAATGAAGGCGGCGGCCTCCTGATCCAGAAGGCCTATGACGGGCGCACCGAGAGCAACAATGCCTGGCTCAACCAGGGAGACGCGTTCGCAGGGCTGAAAGGCGAGGAAACGAACCTGGAGCTCGATCCTCAGCTGTGTGATCCCTCAGGAAGTGACGTCAGCGTGGCCTCCTTGTCGCCGTGCGGGCCGCAGGGACCCTACGGCCAGATTGGCGCACGGGGTGTTGGATGCAACCGAATGGGTGTGGCGGTGGACGCCTTGCCGAGGTCCCATCGGTGGATCAACACGCAATCGAAGGCCGGAGTGGGGATCGCGATCCTGGGCCAGCGTTTGTTCGATTCACGTCGCGTGGATGCCGCAAGCGTGCTGGCGAATGGAATGGCGGCCTCTCCGCGCCCGAACGGCGCCCACGCCACGCACGTGGAGGACGTCAACCGGGATGGACAGCCCGATCTCCTGCTGTCTTTCGAATCCAGGACCCTGCCCGCTCTGAGCAATGAGCTGAGGCTCGAAGGGCGGACCATCGATGGAGCGGCCTTCGAAGGAGGAGATCAGGTGAAGTTCGCACCCGGAAAAGGAACGCGCCCTTCTCCCGCTCTCGATCCCGGTTCGTTGGCGCTCGTGGTGCCTTCGCCCCAACGCGCCGGCGAGGTCGAAGTGAGCGCGATCGTGGCCGAAGGCGACGCCGCGAAGCTCGAGATGTTCGACGTCACGGGGCGGCGCATTCTGTCTCGAACGCTTTTGCCAGAGGGCTCCGCCCAAAGGGTTCGTCTCCAGGGTGCGGATGACTTGCGAAGCGGCGTCTATCTGGTTCGCATGAGCCAGCGGGGAGCTTCGGTGACGCGAAGAGTGGTCCTCACCAACTGACTAGCTGACCATCTCGCTCAGAACGGTCTCGACGAAGTCCTCGAGCCGCGCCAGGTCGCCAACGTCAGACCCGTTCGAGTCCGACATGTCCGGCGCCAGATCCGTCGCGTCGAGCAGGTCCCAATACGGGTGACGAGCCGAGGGATCGCCACCCGCAGCGATATACGCCGCCGCGAAACGATCCGCGGGCCCACGGCCCAGATGAGCGGCCAGGTTGAGGCGCATGTGCGCCAGATCGATGCCCGCGGGTCCGGTGGCCGCGGTCAGCCAATCGATGATGCCCGTGATGCGCTGGCCGTCCCACAAGGTATTCCAGGGGTGATAATCGCGGTGGATGAAGGTCGAGCGGTGAGCCGGTCGTGGCGACTCGAGGAGCAGCGAAGCCACGCGCTCCCACAGCTTGGGTCGCGTGGACGCCGCAGGTGCGGTCAGGCGCCTGGGATGTTCGTACGGCGCGTAGGTCTTGAGCCTCGTGTTTGGCGGCACGGCGTGGACCGACACCAGTGCTTCCGCAGCACAGGAAAGGTAGCGATCGAGATCAGGTTTCCAGCCGGTGGCTCCAGGGATCCATGACTCGAGAAGCGCGGGGACTTCGCCCGATAGATCCACCGCGTGCAGGGTCGGCGCCGGGACTGCGGTGCCGGCCAGCAGCTCGAGCGCCAGCGCCTCGTTGGCCGGGTCGTACCATGGGTCTTCGATCAGACGCCTCGCTTCGGGATACCGGCGCAGCACGAGACGGCGGCCGGCGCCGTCCGCGAGCACGACGTCTACCGAGTGCTGGATCGTTGCCGTCCGCGACATCGGGACGATGCTCGCGACTCGGGCGCGAGGCTCGAAGGACCGCTCGATCCAGGTGATCACCGATGCCGGAACGGAGTGAGACGCGTCGATCGTGCTCACTGCCCTTCATTTCCGATGCTCGGCAGATGAGCATCCATCCACCGGAGACGATTCTCGATCCAGGCACGGAGGTAGCGCACCTCGTCCTCCCATGTCCTGTGGTAGGCGGGAGGATCGCTTCCAGGGATGGGGCAGTTGGGCCAGACCCGCTGACCCAGCGTCGGCCAGCGCTCGAAGTTGCGTTTGTGCGCGCCTCTCAGGGTGTGCGCTCCTCGGTCGATGATCGCGAGCACGCTGTCGGTCGCGAGCGGCCCGGTGCGAAGCTCGGTCCACCGATGGTTGAGCCTCGCGACGAAAGCCGAGTCGCGAAGCAAAGGGCGCCACCACCGCGGAGTCGCCTTCCTGGTGCGCTTGCTCGTGAAGAATCGAATCAGCCATCCGTCGGTGTCACAGCCGTCGTCGTACGAAGCATTCCCGGTCGATAGATCGAAGTCCCACACGGGGCCCATGCGTAGCGGTCCCCCGCGGTCCTTGTGCATCGAGCAGCTGAAGCGGTACCCGTCGATGTTCTTGAGCAGCTCCTGCAGGAGCAGATAGTCGGCGAACGAGTCGACGTCGATGAACCGCGAGTATCCCCCGCGATCGCTCAACGAATGGGCGGGAGGCAGAGCCGTTTCCATCGAGTCGAAGTAGCTCGCCAGCCAGGCCTTCTGCGCGGGCGCGGGGCGATGCGGGACGACGAAGATGATGGTGTCCCGATGCGTGCTGAGTGGATCACCCGGCAGTGTGAAGAAGTCGTCGCCAGGCGCAACACGATCGACCTGGACGATGTAGCCGCCGCTCATGGCCGGGCCGGTCGTGTCTCCCGCCCCGAGCGGAGCGATGCCGAGCCTCTCGGGGCTTCGACCCGAAGCCTCGACCAGAACATAGACGCCCTGATAGGTGAGCCCCCACGCTTGCTGCCGAAGGAAGAGCTCGACGAAACGCGTTCGGGGGCTCGCGAGATGGAGCCGGCCCGCCACGGCGTAGGCGAGATAGTTCCGCATGAGCGACTTGTCGGAATACGGCCCATGGAGCACCCACTCGCTCTCACCGGGTAACCCGAGTAGAGAGGCTTTGGCTCGCTGACCTCGAGCGTCCCGAATCTCGAGGGCATACGACTTCTTCTTGAATCGCAGCGAGCTATGGCCCAGAAGCTCGATGCCGACCGGGCCGCGATAGTCGGGGCGTGACTTCAGCGTCTGTGTAGAGTCGCCCGGGTCGTAATGGATCACCATCTCGGCCGGGACCTTGGGTCGGTCGAAGATGGCCCGCCCCCGGGTGTCGATGGTGACGATCGGCACTTCGGACTTGAACGGAGAGCAGCCCGCCAGGAGAACGACCATCGCGGCGCTGGCAAACCCAATCAGGTGTCCCATCAGGCGATAGGGCACACGGCATCCCTCGACTTGCGGCGTAGGCCAGGAGGGGAGAGATCGATTCTGGCCCAAACCGGCCGTCCCAGTCGAGCCGGCCCGGTTGTAGGGCAGGGGCGACAGTTTTTCCGGAGGATGACTCTCAGACGAAAGGGCCGACGACGGTAAGTGGTGTTCTCACACCGCCTGAGTGCTTCGGAGCTGCCCGGCCCGCTCCGTGCTTTGGGAATGACACGCCACACTCACCACGGAGGGTTCCATGTGCCGCCCCTCGCGCTGGGTGCGCAGAGCGGAAGTTGAGCGTGGCCACTCGAGTTATCGTCGGCTGCATTTCGGCAAGGGGATGCAGTCGACGCGGGGGTGGCCGCGCTCAACTTCTCGTTTCCGGGGCGCCTCCCTCAACGGCCCATCGACGGTGCTGATGGTTCAGGCGCTGTGGGGAGCGGCAGCCGTGGCTCTGCTTCGACGCGGCACGCAGGCTCACCATGCCCGCAGTGCCAGGGAGCCGACCGTAGCTGCGAGCACTCCAGCATCCAGCGATCGTAGCGTCAACGCGATACGCGCGTGCTCAGGCCGATCGGGATCGCACTGATCATGACGCCCAGAAGCACTTCGTCATGCTTGTTGGCGTTCACGAACAAGCCCGGCGAGAAAGCGCCGACCCGCAACAGGCCGGGGTAGGCGTTCACTTTCAAACGGTAGCGAGTGGTATTCGCCCACTGGGCCGAGAAGAGCAGCGATCCGTTGCGGTCGTAGAAGAAGCCCACTGACGGCGCCAGTCGGGTGGTCCGAGTGTTGTCCTCCAGATCCACGAGCTCGCGCGCCCGCATCCCGACGGCGAGCGAGTACGCCGAGCTCCCACGTCGGTAGCTCAGGCCCCCCTCCCCATGGTTGCCGAAGTAGTAGAAGAAGCTCCAGCTGCTCGTGCGGGGAACCCCTACCTTGATCGAGAAGTTCTGCCCGTGATTCTCGATCGTTCCCTTCTCCGGATCGATGGCGGGTTGCCCAGACCAGTCGGACAGATGCAGGCGACGGCTGAAGAAGGCGTTCACGCCTTCGTTGGAGAAGAGGAGAATGCTGGCCGGATCGAAGAGGAAGAGATCGGCGACCGGATCGGTGGTCGCGCCCAGCTGCGTGTCATTCTCCACCACCTCGTTGAGAAGGTGATAGGCCGCGAGCGTTGTGCCGGCCCACAACTTCGGCCTCGGGTATCCCTGAGCCTGGTACCACTCGCGCATCATCGTGTAGCTCATGCCGCCGCCAATGAGGTGCAGCGTATAGTTGGGCCAATACTGTGCCTTGTTCGTGTTGATGCTGATCGGGATCACCTCTCTCTGCAGGAAGTCCCACCAGCCTGCGGCCTCGATCGCGCGTACGGGATGCCGCACATTTCTCGTCACGGCGCGCCATCCATTCTCGAAGTCCACCGAGCCGAGCCGATTGTCGCGATTGTCGAACTGCAGGATTCCGAACCCGCCATTGATGATCAACCGCAAGGGATGCACCAGGGCGTCGCTGCCGTATGGAAGCTGGTGATAGAACCAGCCCTCGCGTGGCGGGTTCGGCTCAGCGAGGCGCATGGGATTCCAAGGGATTGCTGCGCGCTCCATCGCGGATCCCGAGGGCGACGCAGCCCGACCGTCATCCCAGGGGGTTGAGCCGTTGGTGATCTGCGCGGCGCTGTCGGCGGCAAACGGAGAAGACGCCTCCATGGTCGAGGCGCTCACTTCGATAGGGGCAAGGATGATGAGCGGCAACAGCAACCGCAAACCCATGGAGGAGTCTACTCTCAGGTCAGACCGTGGCCGAGCATGGCAGGAGATCGATCACCTTACCCCAAATCCGCGGGCGACAACCGAGAGCCTCACCGGCACGCAAGCTCGGACGCTACAATGCCTCAGCTGCGAGAGTGGCGGAACTGGCAGACGCGCTGGACTTAGGATACGGGAACATGGGGAGTCACGAGACGCCACGAGGCGTCAAACGGGCTCCCCGCCTCGTTCTCGCCGTGGCACCACGTAGCACGGCGCGTCACCGTGCACCATCGCCCGCGCGAATCTCGAGCACATGCTGGGGCACAGCGTCGCCGAGCGCGACGCGTCGGTCAGCAGGCTCGTGAGGGCTCGACGATCCGGCGGAGTGGGTCCGGGATCACTCCGGACTTGGCCAAATGCAGGTGGCTGTCGGGATGTGGCGGAGGATCGCCGCGAATTGTGTGGCGTCGCGTTGGACTCAAGCTGCAGCCTGGGCACGTGTACCAATCGTCGCGCGGAAGTAAGCGGGTTGCCCGTCCTTGGCGTGGCATCGAGGACAATACGGGCCTCGCTCCCACCCCTGAGCTGCAGGTTCCAGTAGAGGTTGTCGTCCCCCAACGACAGGTCCAGTCGCACGCGGAGACGCTCATTTAGGGAGGTGTTCTCCGCTAACAACTCCGCGTTTTGCTGACCCATCTTCGCAGCCTCCACCAGCGCGTCGGAAAGTCGCTTTTGAACCTCGACGTTCCCCACGCTCTTGACCGCTTCCAAGGCGGCCGTGATTCCGCCCAGGACGACGGTCAGTGGTTTGGATGTCCAAGTGGTTCCTCCTGTCCCAACGGTCAGCGCATGATCATCTTCGGGGGGAAGAGCGCGGAGGATCGCACGGCCATGTGACGGACGCGGCAGGGGGCCTGAGCCCGATCGCTGGCCAGCGAGCAGGTCCCGCCTCAACCTGCATCTTTGTAGGTTAGAGCGGATGTGCCGAACGCTCCGTCGTGACACCCCGCAAGGTGGTTCGATTCGGTCCTAGGGTGAGGTTGGGGTCGTTCTCGTTCTTGATGGGTCGCGCGCTGGCGCCCGTCAGCTCGTTGTCGATGACGAGCAGTTGTGCGCCCGGGGCGTTCTCGATGTTGTATGTATGGTGGGGGCCGGTGGCGTTGGACATGCGATTGTCCCGAATGACGATGTTTGTGGACCGCCCGTCGGCAATGTTGACGTTCGATTCGCCGGCGAAGGCGCCGAGCACCGGATCGTGCAGATCGTTATGGAGGATGCTGATGTTGTCGTGTGCTCCGAGAACATGGATGGAAAAGCCCTGCGTCCGTATGATGCGGTTACGCAGGATCCGGGTGTTCGAAGACTTGATCTCGATGCCCTTGCCGATGCTGGGCGAGCCGATGTCCTGGATGACATTGCCGATGATCGTGAAATCCCGGCCCTGATTGGTCGAAACACCCGACCCGAACACGCCTGTAATCACGTTGTCGGCGATCGTGACGCGCGAGCATGGGGTCACATTGTGATCTGTAACGATCGCCCCGCCTGGCCCAACTGTGCTACTAATGCAGACGTTGCCCACGACCTTCCCGTCGGACGAGTTCTCGAAGACGTCGATGCAGGAATTGGCCGAGCCGGGATTTCGACAGGTGTTCTCGGTGATGGAGAACCTCGTGACTTCGGATACTTCCAGGCAGTCCTGAGCTCTGTAGCGAATACCCACGTTCATATCCTCCACGCGGTTGTGGAAGAAGGTCACGTCGGTGGCTCGGACAGCCTGAATCCCCTCGGTCACATCATGGACGTAGAGGCCACATGCGACGCAGCCGATGGCGGGCCTTGCCGCGCTGACGCCTCTAAAGTCAAGCGCTGTGAGGGCCGTGCCCGTGAGCTCCATGCTGTGGATCTGAACGTTGATGTTCGGACCCGTGGAGAGGATGGCGCGACCCGTGAGGTTGCTGCCGTCGATCTTCCCGCCCCTGACGGTGATGTCCGAGCACACGGTGGAACCGTCCCCGATCTTGAGCAGGTCGATCCCGGCGGGGAAGTTCGCGAGGGCCTTGATGGTGGCCCCGGGCGCCAGCGTCAGTGACGTGCCTGAGGCCGTGATTGCGAGCTGCCCGTCGACACCGTAGATGCCGGCCGGGACGAACACCTCCGCACCCGCACCTGCGGCGAGAGCGGCTTGAAGAGCGTTCTTGTCGTTCGTGACTCCATCACCTGTCGCCCCATAAGCTTCGACGTTGAAGACCTTCTTCGTCCCAGGTCGGGATCCGCCCTGCCCAAGGCAGGGCTCGTGCGTCATGCCTTCGAGCACGGCCGTTTCGGGGAGGCTGGGCTCAAACGGCTGGTCTGCGCGTTCTGCGCAGGCCGTGAGGAAGATGCCCATGAGGGGGGCCAAAAGCGAACGGGTGTTCATCGCGAATCCTCCAACCAGGGCTCGCACCCCTTTGCGCGAAGCTTAGCTGCGTCCCTCACCATGCGCCGTTCGTCTGGATGGGGCAATACGGCCTTTTCTTGAGGACGTACGGGGACAGTCTGACCCCTGGAAGCCTGGTGGATTCGTCGTGAGCGGGGGTCCACGGTCGGCGCCATTGTGCTCCTGCTGGTCTACAGCATGATCAAGGGCAAGTCGGCTAAGAGCCCCGCCTGAGAGGCCCAGCGGCAGTTTGGTGCGCCCCGCGAAGGAATCGAACCTTCAACCTACTGATCGAGAGGCTCTAATCGCGCCGCCGCGCTCCCGCGATCCATACGAGTGACAGAAACGCGAGAGAGGCGACCGTCGCGGCCTGGAGCAGGGGATGCGCCCAGCGTAGGCGGTGCATGATCACCGGCCCGAACGAGTCGCTGCGAATGCGGTGTGAGCCAGGCGGTGGCCATGGCGATCACCGGCCACAAGTCGGCGGCGGTGTTCTCGCGCTACGACATCACCGACACCCGCGACATCCGGGCTGCACTCGCGGCCTTGAGCCAGACCGAGCACTCGGGCACAGTTTCGGGCACATCGAAGCGGTAACTTGTTGTGCGAGAGTGGCGGAATTGGCAGACGCGCTGGACTTAGGATCCAGTGGGGAAACCCGTGCGAGTTCAAATCTCGCCTCTCGCACCAGCACTTCTTGGACGACGAGCGCTGGGTCGCCAACAAGCAAGTGGCCGGAGCGTGCTGCGCGGCTCAGGCGGGGCGGCTCCTGGGGTCTCCCAGCTCGTGAGGACGCCCGAGCTCACGCCAGGCGAGCACGAACAGCGCGGGGATCGCGAGCAAGACCAGGATCCGAATGATCCCCGCGAGGTCGAACGCGTGATCGGCGACGAAGAGGAGCTGGTCCTTGGTCTTCATGTCCAGGTTGATCCCGTACCCGAACGAGAGCTGCCCGGGGCTCAGGCTCGCGCGGTCGAACGTCTTGAGGAAATAGAAGAGCCAGCCCTCGAGAAAATAGAGCGCCACGAACAGCCTGCCCACCCACGGCTTCGCATCGCGAACCAGCGCCAGCCCGGTCACGAAGAGGATCAAGGCGACCGGCTGCAGGGCGAGGTGGGAGATCCCCGCCACTTCTCGGTTGGGAATCGTGAGAAAGCTCGCGACGAACGTGGCCGCGGCGAGCCCGAGGAGGAATCGGGTCTCCTGTTTCCTCCAGAAATACTCGGGCAGGCCGCCACCGATGCGCCCGACCACCAGCGTCACGAGCAGCGTCGTCGAGATGCTGCCGATCAAGGTCCCCGACCAATAGAGATGGAGCGCGTCGTACAGCCTCCCGGGCAAGTTCTCCTGACCGAACCAGCGCGCGACGCCCGTTCCATCCCAGAAGGGAATCAGAGTGGTGGCCAGGTTGTAGCCCCACTGCTGGACGAGCCCGGACCAACCGATCGCCGCGAAGTTTTCTGCTGTGGCGTGTGACGCGAGCGTGCGCTTCAGTCCGAACGCTCGCGCCGACCACAGGAGCCACAGACCCAAGGTTGGAATCATCGCAACCGCCACGCTCACCACGGGCCCGATCGCCAGCTTGCGGCGGAGAACGGTGAAGACCCAATGAGCGCCGATCAGCGCCGCGAGCGTTCCGCTCGAGAAGTGGCTCACCACGGCGGCGCCCAGGGCCAGGAAGGCCGGGGAGTAAAGCCGAGCGTCCCTCTCGATGTGCGCTCGCATGTAGAAGTACACCCCGGTGAGCATGCAGAAGGTCGTGAGCATCCGCGACCAGGGATAGAGGGCGTTGGTCGCTACCACGGGGTGAACGAGCAGACATGCAAAGCACAGGGCGATGCTGCGAGGGCGCCCGTCTTTCGCCAGTCGGCAGTAGAGGAGCGTGGCGCCGAGAAATGCCAGCACGCCCAGGAACGCGTGCGTCGTCTGATAGCTCGCGAACGCGCTCCCGTTCGGCCCTGCAAACGCAGCGGCCACGACGTTGAACAGGGGTGGCCGCGCGGTCAGAGAGATCCCGGTTGGCCTGGTTCCGTCGACGAAGTAGAGGGTTCGTCGGTAGTGCTCGAGCCAGTCGCCCATCCAGCCGCCGCCGTAGAGGACTGGAAGCGTCACCGAGCAAACCAGCATCCACACCGCGGCGCCGAGCATGAAAGCGAAGATCGCGAGTTCTTCGCGCGAAGGGGCGCATCCCCGGCCTACGTTGCTCGCCGCAGTGAGCGCGACGGGGATGCCGAGCGCCGTCCACTGACGGGCACCGAAGGGTAGCCCGGCGACGAGCCCGATCATGTGGATCGCGCACAGCCAGACGACGCCGGCGAGCAGCGCCAGGGTCACGCGCTCGAGGGACGAGTAGGATCGGAGTGCGGCCCCGATGGCGGCGCGCGGCAGGAGAAAAGCGAGGATCCACTCGACCAGGTGGCCCATGCAGCCCACTCTCCCCGCTCGAAGCGGGAAAGTCGAATGGGCAGCCGTCTTGGGCGGGGGCCGGCTAGCCTGGGGATTCTTACCTCCGGAGCAACGCCACGGACTTGCATTCTCGTGGCGACTCGTGTGGACTCCTGTCGCCGTTCTTCTCGCCTCCCACACCTCGCGCTTCGTCGTCCTTCAGCTTCCGCCGTTGGCTAGCTCCTCGCGCCCGAATGGGTCGAGGAGGGATCGCATGACTGGAGGGATGCCATGAAACGACTTGCGCTGATGCTGTTGCTTCTAGCCTCGACGCTGCTGATCGGGCTTGCCGAAGCCGCGCCCGCGCCTCAGGTGATTTCCAAGCTGGCGAGGACCTCCATCGTCGCGCCCCCCGAATGGGACGGCTACTGGACCACGGTGGACTCGATCTACACCTGTGAGGGCGGGCTCATGAACGCGAGCCCAGGCGCGGATACGATTTGTGGCGGCAAGGATTACGCGCAGACGCCGCCCGGATCGACTCTGCAGCTCGTGTGCACGGGGAACGCCGACGCGACCACGATCGATGTGACGTGTACCGGATCGGGGCAAGTCGACGTCGACTGCTTCGCCGAGTACACCGTCGTGACCCATAGCACCCGCACCGCCGACACCTACTTCACCGTCAGCACGATCAACATTGTCTATTCGGGTGCGGGGTGTCCCGTTCCTCCACAATGCATCCAGGTCAACTCCCACGGAACCCGCACGGGCGCGGCGCCGCCGGACTTCTGCGCAACGGCGACGAAGAAGACGACCTGGGGCCAGATCAAGGCACTCTATCGGTAGACCTCGCCAGGGCAGGGAAGGACGAGAACCCGCGCCAGATGCCTCGTACGCTGAGGCGCGGGACACAAAACCCATATAATGTCCGCCATGCGCATGCGGGCCGCCGTCACGCTGGCCATCCTGGCCCTGGTCCTGATCATCTCGTGCTCCAAGGACAAGGATCCGGTGCGCCCGCGCACCGTCGCCATCGAGGACCCGCGAAACGTGATCGAGCGCTTCCAGCGAGCGTTCGTGAATCGAGATCTCGTGGCCCTCGACTCCGCCCTGACCACGTCGTTCGGCTACTTTTACGGCTGCCTGGACAGTGCGGGGGACCTCCACCTCGTCCTGGGCCCTTTCCGGGACAGCGTTCAAATCGCTGCCCAGCGTCTGTTTCACGACGGAAGCGCGAGCTATTCACCGGCCACCGCGATCTCCGTCCGTCTCGACAACCTGTTGATCAGCCCGGATCAGAACGATCCGGCGCACCGCCAGCTCGCCTCCTGCGACGCCAGGGTGGTCGTGGTCACGATGCAGGACACGCTGCATCTTGGCGGCTTCGTCGGGTGGAGTTTGATCCGTGGAGACGCGATATTCCCGGTCGACTCCACCCGATGGTGGATCGACAACTGCGTCGAGGTCGCCTTCGTCGATCCGGGCCCGCCGCCGAGTTCTCACCGACAACGCCAGGCCATGCTTCGAGCGCTGGAGAGTCTCCGCCGGCCTCCGCGGCTCTCATCCGCTCGGGTCGACTCCACCGACTGCGACTCGCTTCTCCACGCCCAGTGGAGCTACGCCCTTCGGCGTTATCTGGAATAGGGATTTCCTGGCGCTGGCCCCGCCAAACCCCGGCGTTCGTGCAGCCCCCGGCTGGACTACGAACTTTTTCGTTGACTCTACGAATGGCTTCGTAGGAGCCTCCCGTTCATCGCCGCCGGGAGGTCTCGACATGAAGCCATCGAAAGCTGCTCCGCCGCGTCCGACTCAAGCCGAGCTGGAGATCCTGCGTGTCCTCTGGGTGCGTGGTCCGAGCTCGGTGCGTGAAGTCCAGCAGACGATGTCGGAGGCGCGCACCACGGGTTACACCACGGTGCTCAAGCTCCTGCAGATCATGGCGCGCAAGGGTCTGGTGGCGCGCGACGAGCGCGAGCGCACGCACGTGTATCGCGCGGCCCTCGCACAGGAGCAGACCCAGCGCCAGCTCGTGAGCGACCTTCTCGAGCGCGCGTTCAATGGCTCCGCCAGCCAGCTGATTCTTCAGGCGCTTGCCGCGAAGCGCACTTCGCCGGATGAAATGGAAGAGATTCTCAGAGTTCTCGGGAAGGCGCAGAGGAGGACGTCATGAGCGCCCCATTGGGATTGGATCGCGCATCCGTCGATGCGCTGGGTTGGACCTTGATGCACTTCATCTGGCAAGGAGCGTCGATCGCCTTCTTCTTCGCGGTGGTCAACCGCATCCTCTCTCGTGCGGGGGCGAATGCCCGCTACCTGCTCGCCTGCGGAACGCTCCTTCTCATGCTGCTGGCGCCGGTGGCGACCTTCGTCGCCCTGCGCGATGCGGCCTCGGCGTCCAGGGTCAGCGTCCTCGCGCCACCCGCGTTGCGCTCGTCGCGGGCCCCGCTCGACGCGAAAGTCCCCTCGGCCGTGCTCGTTCCTTCGATGACAGTGTCATCCGCCCCTCGTTTGAATCCCACGCTCGTGAGCTGGATCCGCTCGGCGCGGCCGTGGATGCCTTGGCTGGTCACGATGTGGGGGATCGGGGTGATTCTGCTCTCGATCCGGCTGCTCGGCGGCTGGTGGATGGTGCGCCGACTCACGCGCTCGGCGTCCAACCGCGTCATTCCGGAGTGGCAACCGGGGCTCGAGGCGCTCGCGCGCCGCATCGGCGTCTCGCGCCCGGTGCGCCTTTTCCGCTCCGCGCTGGTGCAGGTGCCGACCGCGGCCGGATGGCTTCGGCCGGTCATCCTGCTCCCCGCCAGCACACTGACGGGTCTCACCGCGCGCCAGATCGAAGCCATCCTGGCACACGAGCTCGCCCACATCCGGCGGCACGACTACCTGGTGAATCTCCTCCAGAGCCTGGTCGAGACGCTGCTCTTCTATCACCCGGCGGTCTGGTGGGTGTCGCGACGCATCCGCGAGGAGCGGGAGCTCTGCTGTGACGATCTCGCGGTCCGGATCGCCGGAGATCCGCTGGTCTACGCCGACGCGCTCTGCCGCCTGGAGCAAATGCGCGGACAGGCAGAGAGCCTGGCGGTGGCCGCGAGCGGAGGCTCGCTGCTCTCTCGGATCAAGCGTCTGCTCTCGGCTCCGCCGCGCGACGATCAGGGCTCACGCGGACTGGCCGCGGTGCTCGGCGCCGCGGCGGTGGTCGCGCTGATGACCACACCGGGCGCGCAAAGCCCGGGGACCGGGATTCCGGCGGCGACGGCGAGCTCCCGAGTCGTGGCCCGTACCGCCGTCGTCACGAAGCAATCGACCACCAAGCGCGAGGTCGAGAGGACCGTGAAGCGCGAGGCCACGGTCTCGCGGGCGCGCGGACTGCTGGGCGAGCCGCTCATCGCCGAGATCACCGCGGCGTCGAAGATGCTTCCCGAGCTCGCTCCGATGGCGGTTACGAGCGCGCTTCGCGCCGCTTCTTCGGCGCTTCAGTCGATCGATCTCATCGGTCCGGAGCCGATGGTCGAAGCCCAGGCGGTCACACCCGTGACGGTGAATGTCGACATCGAGGACTCGGTCGAGGATGCCGTCGCGGTCGTCGAGCCCGTGGCGCCGGCGGCGCCGGCGAAGGGAAGCCGGTCGCAGTACACGGTGGACGAGTGGATCGCTCTGGCCCAGCACGGCGTCAGTCCCGAGCGCGTCTCGGAGTATCAGGCGGCGGGGCTCCACGGCGTGCCCGCACGCGAGCTGATGGCGCTCGCCGACAACGGCGTGTCGCCGGAATTCGTCGAGCAGATGCGGCGTGGCGAGCGGAGCCAGATCACCACGCGCGAGCTCATCCGGCTGGCGCAGAACGGGGTCACTCCGGATTACGCGAACGAGCTCAGCGAGCTCGGCGCCGGCGACCTCTCGACCGAAGAGCTGATCCGGTTGGCGCAAAATGGCGTGACGGCCGAGTGGTACGCGGCCATGAAGTGGATCGGCTATCCGGACCTGACGGTCGAGCGCGCGATTCGACTGCGCCAGCAGGGTGTCTCGGCGGACTACGCGAGCCAGCTCAAGATCGTCGGGCGTCGCCGTTTCACGCTCGACGAGCTGGAATCGATGCGCAACCAGGGTGTCACCCCCGAATATGTGGCGGAGATGGAAGGCGCGATGAGCAACCTGAGCTCGCGGGAGCTCATTCAGATGCGCCAGCAGGGCGTCGAACCCGAGTACGTCGCCAAGATGCAGGTCGCGGGCAAGTTCAAGGTCCCGGAGATCATCGCGTTGCGGCAGCAGGGTGTGGAGCCGGAATACGTGTTCGAGATGTCGGCGGCGGGCTATCCGGGGCTCGCGACGCCGGATCTGATCCGTCTGCGCCAGGCCGGAGTGGATGCCGAGTTCGTCGTCGACGCGCGGGATGCCGGCTATCCCAAAGCTTCGGTCAGCGAGATCATTCGCCTCCGCCAGCACGGTCTTCCATGCAGCAAGAGCAAGAACAAGAGCTGAAGCCGGCAATCTTCCTCGCGACGCTCCTCCTGATCTCGATGGCCGCCGTCCCGGCCATCGCCGCACCCATCTCGGGCAGCTGGATCATCGACGCTCGTGACAAGGAGGAGCGGGTCGATCTCATCCTTCGCCGCTCCTGGAACAAGGGCGGCCGCAAGGGCGCGTGGAGCCACTCGACCGACATCGCGCCCAGCGAGCTGCGCGGCTTTCGTAAGACGGATGGGCCAGTCTCGATCTCGATCGTGCGCGAGGCGGGGACGCTTCGCCTCGATGGCGAGATGGACCATGGTCGCGCCAGCGGCCAGTTCACGTTCGAGGCCGACCCCACGTTCGCTGCGGATCTGAAGCGCGCGGGATTCGGCGACGCCACCGACGAGGATCTGCTCCGTTGCTGCACCCATGACGTGGGCCGAGACTGGTTCCGGAATTTCCAGTCTCTCGGCCTGCGGGAGCTCACGCTCGACGGGCTCTTTCGGCTGAGCGCGCACGGCGTGAAGCCGGAGTTCGTGCGCGCGCTGTCGGCCGCGGGCTATGCCACCCTCGAAGTGGATGACGTGGTGAGGCTCCAGGTTCACGGTGTCAGCGTCGACTACGTCCGCGGGCTCGGCACCTCATCGGGAAAGAAGCCCAGCACCGATGAGATCGTGCGCTACAAGGTCCACGGCCTCGAGCCATCCTACGTGAGCTCGCTATCACGCTGGTTCGATCCCGAGGAGATGGTCCGGCTCCACCTCCACGGGGTCTCTGCGGATTACGTTCGCGAGTTCCGGTCCATGGGGTACCAGTCCGCCAGCGTCGACGATCTGGTGCGGCTCAGGAACCATGGCGTCTCGCCGGCCTTCGCCCGCCGCGCCCGGAGCTCCATGGACGGGTGACGACCGAAGAGCTCATCAAGCTCAAGGTCAACGGGATCGAGTAGCTCGTTCAGGGCCTTGGTCCGAGTCCCTGATAGACGCTCCATTGAGGGTCGGCGACCGACCCGATCGCGAACGAGAGATCGGGTCGGCGCAGCGCGACTTCGTGAGCCAGTGATCCCGCCTCTTCCGGGGCGGAGGTGTAGAAGATGAAGTCCCGGTGACCCTCGGCGGTCACCACCGCGGCGAACTTCGTGCGCTGATCCTTCGTCAGCGCGGTGGCCAGGGTGTCCTCGAAGGTGCCCAGGCTGAACGACTCCTCGGCCTCGGGCATGCCGTCAGGCGTCGGATGCTTGAAGGCCACCGTGACCGTGAGCCGCGTGGCGTACGCCGAGCGATCGATCTGTCTCAGCGAGTCGTTGCGACGAGAGATCCGCGGATGGCCGCTCTCGAGGTCGTTGATCACACTCCACCTCTCCTCGGTGGCTGTTTCCGGGGATGGCGCGGCCGCGTTTCCTCCCGAGGGAGGCGACGCAGAGCAGCCGGACAGCACGACCAGGGCGACCGCGAGGCGGCGGATTCCTGCGAGCATCTCGCGCGCATCGTACACGAGCGGCCTCCGGTTGCATCCCATTCGTAGCACCCCTAGGATGCTGCAGCGTGTCGCGAGCGAGCAGGGGGCTCCTCGCGGCTCTTCATACCTTGACGACCACGGAGTCAGCACTGAGCCTGAAGTTGAGCAACCAGTCCACCGGCCCCTGGCAGCACACCCTCGATATCGAGGTGCCGACCGAGGAGGTCGAGGAGCGGCTCGACGAGGTCGCGCGCAAGATCCAGCGCCGCGCCGCGCTTCCCGGGTTCCGCCGCGGCCACGTGCCCATCCATCTCGTGCGCCAGAACTTCGCGGAGGCGGTCGAGCAGGAGTTCCTCGAGGGCTACCTGCCGCGGGTGACCGGACAGGCGCTCGAGGAGGCCAAGCTGGATCCGGTCGTGCCGCCTCAGGTGCGCAACCTGAGGTTCGGCCCCGGTCAGCCGATGCGCTTCCAGGCCGTCGTCGAGGTGCGGCCTGAGGTCGAGGCGAAGAATTACAAAGGCATCCAGGCGATCCGGCGCACGAAGGTCGTCGAGGAGTCCGACGTGGACCAGATGATCGAGCGGCTGCGTGGCGACTCGGCGGTCTTCGTCGATCTGGCCCGGCCGGCGCAGCGTGGCGACATCATCACGGTCGATTCGGTCCGCCTCGATGCCAACGGCCGGCGCATCCCGAGCACCCGGGCCAAGGCCCTGCGGCTCGAGCTCGGCGCCCCCGACATGCTGCCGGACCTCGAAAATGGCCTGCTCGGGGCCGAGGTGGGGCAAGAACGAACGGTCGAGATCGGTTATCCGGCCGACTACCCGGCTCAGGATCTGGCCGGCCGCAGCGTCCGGTACGTGATTCGTGTAAGAAAAACACAGGAAAAGAAGTTGCGGGACCCGGACGATAACTTCGCACGAGAGGTCTTCGACCTGCCATCGTTCGACGAATTGAGGGGCCGCGTGCGCCGCAACCTGGAAGCCGAGGAAGAATCGCGGGTGCTCCGGGAAGTGCAGGACGCGGTCTCGGACGAGCTGATCCGGCGAAACTCATTCGACTTGCCCGAACGCCTGGTCCAGTGGACTCTGGATCGCATGATCCAGGAGGCGGTGGGCCAGCGGCAGGTACCCGAAGAGGGCCGCCGAGAGCTGGAAGCACGTTACCGCCCTGCGGTGGAGCGCTCGCTCAGACGCGAGATCCTCCTCGGGGCGGTGGCGCGCCAGGAGAACCTGGCCGTGTCCGAGGATGAAATTGCCGCCGAGATCGACCGCATGGCTCAGGCCGATCCTCGACAGGCCGCGCGGGTTCGGGCCCGATACCAATCGCCCGACCGGCGCCGGGCTCTGGGCGAGGCGTTGCTGGAGCGCAAAGCGCTGGACCATGTGATCGCGGCAGCGGCGGTGACCGAAGAATCCGTGGGGGGACGCGTGGTCCCCGCCACTCGCTAGGACTTCCGAAGGAGGTTTCACCCGATGGGTCTGGTGCCGATCGTGGTCGAGCAGACGGGACGCGGCGAGCGTGCTTACGACATCTACTCTCGGCTCCTCAAGGACCGCATCGTTTTCATTGGGACGCCGATCGACGACAACATCGCCAACCTCGTGATCGCCCAGATGATCTTCCTCGAGGGCGAGGACCCGGACCGGGACATCAACCTCTATATCCACAGCCCTGGGGGCATCGTCTCCGCCGGCCTGGCGATCTACGACACCATGCAGTTCGTCAAGCCCAACGTCGCCACCCTTTGCATGGGTCAGGCCGCGAGCATGGCCGCGGTTCTGCTGGCGGCCGGAACGAAAGGCAAGCGGTCGGCCCTTCCGAATTCGCGTATCATGATCCATCAGCCGCTGGGAGGAACCCAGGGACAGGCGACCGACATCGAGATCTACACCAGGGAGATGCTCAAGACCCGAGATCAGCTCAACGGAATCCTGGCCAAGCACTCCGGCAGGACCCTGGACCAGCTGCTCAGGGACACCGATCGCAACTACTTCATGTCGGCCGAAGAATCCAAGACGTACGGTCTGATCGACGAGATCATCGAGAAGCGCAAGTAGCTTCGAGGAACCCATGAAGAAACGCATCGCGACGCCTCACCCGATCCGCTGCTCGTTCTGCGGCCGTGGCCAGGACGAGGTAGCGCGTCTGGTCTCCGGGCCTTCGGTCTACATCTGCAGCGAGTGCGTGAAGCTCTGCAACGACATCCTCGAAGGCGAGCTCGAGCGCGAGCAGCCCTCGGCGGCCGGCAGTCTGCCCAAGCCGGCCGAGATCAAGCGCATCCTCGACGACTACGTGGTCGGGCAGGACCGCGCCAAGAAGACGCTCGCGGTCGCCGTCTACAACCACTACAAGCGCATCTATCAGCCGCCGCCCTCCACGGACGTCGAGCTCGAGAAGTCGAACATCCTGCTCATCGGCCCGACCGGAACCGGCAAGACGCTGCTGGCGCGCACGCTGGCCCGCTTCCTCAAGGTGCCGTTCGCGATCGTCGACGCCACCAGCCTCACCGAGGCCGGTTACGTCGGCGAGGACGTCGAGAACATCCTGGTGCGGCTGCTCCAGTCGGCGGACTTCAACCTGGTCAATGCCGAGCACGGGATCGTCTACATCGACGAGATCGACAAGATCTCGCGCAAGAGCGAGAACCCCAGCATCACCCGTGACGTGTCGGGCGAAGGCGTGCAGCAAGCGCTGCTCAAGATCCTCGAAGGCACCGTCGCCAACGTGCCGCCCCAGGGCGGACGCAAGCACCCCCAGCAGAAGTACATCGAGGTCAACACCAAGGACATCCTCTTTGTCTGCGGCGGTGCATTCGAAGGCCTCGAGAAGGTCATCGAGCGCCGCGTCGGCCAGAAGATGCTGGGCTTCGGGGCCGAGATCCGGAGCAAGACCGACAAGAAGACCGCCGAGCTGATGGCGATGGTCGAGCCCGAGGATCTGCTTCGCTACGGCCTGATCCCCGAGCTGGTGGGACGTCTTCCGGTCGTCGGGGTGCTCGACCACCTCGACGAGGACTCGCTGGTCAGCATCCTCACCGAGCCCAAGAACGCGATCACCAAGCAGTACCAGAAGTTCTTCGAGATGGAGGGCGTGAAGCTCGACTTCACCGAGGACGCCCTGCGCGCCATCGCCCAGCAGGCCATCAAGCGCGGCACCGGCGCCCGCGGCCTGCGTGCGGTCATCGAAGACGCGATGCTCGAGGTGATGTACGAGATTCCTTCCCGCGCCGACGTGATCGGCTGCACCATCTCGCGGGAGTGCATCATGACCGGGGCGCCGCCGCTCCTGACCTACCGCGGCGAGCGCGAGAAGCGGCGCAAGGAAGCCTAGACTCCGAGTCGGACGCTCGAGCCCCGGTGGCCATCGCCGCCGGGGCTTCGTGCTGGGCATGGAGATCGCGCGAACCTGCGACCTCGAGACTGCATCCCATGACTCGCCGCGTTCGTGTAGACTGCCGTCGGCGGTACCGATAACCGTAGTGGCCGCTACCCAAGGATTGGGTACCAAGACCTCTCACAGGATGGCCGGCCGCAGGCCACACGAGGAGACGCGTGAACCGCACCTCCAGAAACCCCCGTCGCCGCCAGGCTACTCAGCTTCCGCCTCGCGAGTCCCGCGAAGGCAAGCGCCCCGCGACCTTGACGGTCTTCAGGGGTGACGAGAAGTTCGAGTTCCGCGACCGACTCCCGTTGCTGCCGCTGCGGGACGTCGTCGTCTTCCCCTATATGACGATCCCGTTGCTGGTGGGACGGCTGCCCTCGATCAACGCCATCGAGAAGGCCGTGGCGGGCGACCGGATGCTGTTCGTGACCGCTCAGAAGCGGAGCGAGATCGCCGATCCTTCGCACCAGGAGCTCTATCGCGTCGGCGCGGTCGTGCGCGTCCTCCAGCTCTTTCGCCTGCCCGACGGCACGCTGCGAGTGCTGGTCGAGGGCCTCGGCCGGGTGCGCGTGGAGCGTTTCTTCTGGTCCGGCGACCACTACACCGTGAAGGTCGAGCTCTTCCCCGACGAGGGCGGCGCCGGCCCTGAGGTCGAGGCGCTGCAGCGCAACGTCATGGGTCTCTTCAACGACTACGTCCATCTCAACCGGCGGATACCGGACGAAGTGCTGCTCACCGCCAGCAACATCTCCGATTCGAGCACGCTCGCCCACACCGTGTCGGCGCATCTGCTGCTCAAGGTCCCGCAGAAGCAGGCGCTGCTCGAGGCCAACAGCGTCCCGGATCAGCTCAAGCGGCTCAGCCAGGCCATGGCGGCGGAGCTCGAGATCCTGAAGCTCGAGCGCAAGATCGAAGGTCAGGTGCGCTCGCAGGTCCACAAGAACCAGAAGGAGTTCTATCTCAACGAGCAGCTCAAGGCGATCCGCAAGGAGCTCGGCCATCAGAACGAGTTCTCCAGCGAGCTGGAAGAGCTGACGACCGCGATCAAGCGCGCGCGCATGCCCCAGGAGGTCCTGGCCAAGGCGATGCGCGAGCTCGATCGGCTCGCCAAGATGAGCTTCATGTCGCCCGAGGCCACGGTGGTGCGCAACTACCTGGACTGGATGGTGTCGTTGCCGTGGACCAAGGCGACCCGCGATCGCAACGACATCGCGGCGGTCGAAAAGATCCTGGACGAGGACCATTACGGTCTGCGCAAGGTCAAGGAGCGCATCGTCGAGTACCTGTCGGTGCTCAAGCTCACCGGCAAGAACCGCGGGCCGATTCTATGCTTCGTCGGTCCTCCGGGTGTGGGCAAGACCTCGCTCGGCAAGTCGATCGCGCGGGCCCTGGGGCGGCGCTTCGTGCGCGTGGCCCTGGGCGGCGTGCGTGACGAGGCCGAGATCCGCGGTCACCGGCGCACCTACATCGGCTCGCTGCCTGGGCGCATCCTCCAGAACCTGCGCAAGGCCGGCACCCGGAACCCGGTATTCCTGCTCGACGAAGTCGACAAGCTGGGCGCGGACTTCCGGGGCGACCCGGCGGCGGCGCTGCTCGAGGTGCTGGATCCCGAGCAGAACCACACCTTCAACGACCATTACCTGGAGGTGGATTTCGATCTATCGCAGGTGATGTTCGTGTGCACCGCGAACTCGCTCTACAGCATTCCGCCCGCGCTCGTGGATCGCATGGAGATCATCCGCCTGCCGGGCTACCTGGAGAACGAGAAGGTCGAGATCGCTCGCGCCTTCCTGGTGCCCAAGCAGATCGAGGCCGCGGGCCTTCAGCCCGGAGACATCAAGCTCGGCCTGCCGACGATCAAGGCGGTCGTCAACCGATACACGCGTGAATCGGGCGTGCGCAACCTCGAGCGCGAGATCGCAACCCTGTGCCGCAAGGTGGCGAAGAAGAAGGCGGCGGACGAGCTGCGCGGGCGTGTCACCATCACGCCCGAAAACCTCGATCGCTACCTCGGGCCGACGCGCTACCTGGATTCGCCCGTGGAGCTCAAGTCGCGGATCGGCGTGGCCAACGGCCTGGCGTGGACCGAGGTCGGTGGCGACGTGCTGACCATCGAGGTCAGCATCCTGCCCGGCAAGGGTGAGCTGATCCTCACCGGCAAGCTCGGCGAGGTGATGCGCGAGTCGGGACAGGCGGCCATGACCTATACCCGATCGCGCGCCGCGCAGCTCGGGCTCGACAAGTGGTTCTACCGCGACGTCGACATCCACGTGCACATCCCCGAGGGAGCGAGCCCCAAGGACGGGCCTTCGGCGGGCATCACGATGTGCGCCGCGGTGGTCAGCGCCTTGACCGGCGTGCCCACCCGCCCCGACGTGGCCATGACCGGAGAGATCACCTTGCGCGGCACCGTGCTCCCGATCGGCGGCCTCAACGAGAAGGCGGTGGCGGCGCGCCGGGCCGGCATCAAGACCGTCCTGATTCCGCGTGACAACGCCAAGGACCTGGCGGAAATTCCCGCGGAAGTGCGGGAGGACCTCGAGTTCCTCCTGGTCGAGAACATGGACCAGGTGCTCGAGCGCGCCCTGGAGCGAGCCGTCGCAGCGGACGAGGTGTCCACCGCGCGCGAGGAAAAAGCTGTCCGCCCCGACAAGGGCGAGTCCGCTCATTACGCCCACTGAGGAAATCACCATGACGCTGACGACCGCCGTGAGTCAGGCCGCGACCCGCGCGGCGACCCGCGCACGACTGTTCACGCCCGGCCCGGTGGAGATTCCGGTGCGCATCCTGCGGGCTCTGTCGCAGGTGCCGCCGCATCACAGGACCGAGGTGTTCCGCGCAACGTTCAAGCGGGTCACGGAGTCCATGCGCGAGCTGCACCGAACGCAGGGCGAGCTGTTCCTGATCGGGGCTTCGGGCACGGGCGCCATGGAAGCGGCGGTCGTCAATCTGCTCTCGCCGTCCGACAAAGCGCTGGTGATCGTGGGCGGCAAGTTCGGCGAGCGCTGGATGAATCTGCTCAAGGCCTACGGTGTGGCGTTCGAGAAGATCGACGTCGAGTGGGGACATGCGGTGGATCCCGCCTTGGTCGAGCGGATGCTGAAGACCAACCCCGACATCAGTGCCTTGTTCTCCACGCACAGCGAGACATCGACCGGCGCCATCCACGACATCGAGACCATCGCCAAGATCACTCGCCCGCGCGGTGTGAGTCTCGTGGTGGACGCCATCACCAGCCTCGGTATCCATCCCCTTCCCCAGGACGCCTGGGGCGTGGACGTGGTGGTATGCGGCTCCCAGAAGGGGCTGATGATCCCGCCCGGGCTGGCTTCGGTGAGTCTCGCGCCGTTCGCGATGTCGGCGATCGAGAAGGATGGGCTGCCGCGCTTCTACTTCGACCTGCGCAAGGCGCGGAAGACCGCGCCGCTCGGCGAGACCCCATGGACCCCGCCGGTCAGCCTCGTGCTCGCGCTCGAAGAGGCCCTGGCGATGATCTCCGAGGAAGGCCTGGACAATGTTCACCTGCGCCACCGCAAGCTCGCGCTCTCGATGCGGGCGGGTGCACAGGCGCTCGGCTTCAAGCTCTTCGCCGCCAATCCCTCGCACGCGCTCACCGCGCTCTATCCGCCCGACGGCGTGGATGCTTCGGCGGTCATCAAGCGGCTGCGTGACGTTCACGGGATCGTGGTCGCGGGCGGACAGGATCACCTGAAGGGCAAGATCTTCCGCATCGGCCACATGGGCTGCTACGACCTCGGCGACGTGTTCACGATGATGGGCGCGCTCGAGGAATGCGCAGGCGCTCTGGGCCGGCCCGCCAAGGGAGGCACCGAAGCCGCGCATCACGCCTGGGCCACGGCGTGAGCCATCCCGGGCTTCCAGGGACGCGGAGCCAAGACCGGTGAAGGTTCTGGTCACCGACAAGGCCGATGCCAAGGCCCTCGACCGCATCCGGCGCGCCGGTCACGAAGTGGTCGAGAAGGTGGGGCTCCAGGGCGCCGAGCTGGTCGAGGCCTTGAACGGCGCGCAGGCGCTGCTGGTGCGCGGCGGCACCAAGGTCACCGGTGACGTGCTGCGGGCCACCACGACGCTCAAGGTCGTGGTGCGCGCGGGCACCGGCCTCGACAACGTCGACGCTGCCGCGGCGCGCGAGAAGTCGATCGCGGTCTACAACACGCCCAACGCCAACTCGGTTTCCGTCGCGGAGCTGGTGTTCGGTCTCCTGCTGGCCTTCGAGCGGCACCTGGTCGACGCGGCCCGCGAGCTGCGCGACGGCAAGTGGGAAAAGGTGCGCTTCTCCGGCCACGAGATCGCCGGACGTCGCATGGGGCTCGTGGGCTTCGGACGCATCGCGCGCGAAGTCGCCACACGCGCGCGCGCGTTCCAGATGGAGGTCTGGGCCTACGACCCTGTGTTGGCGAGCTGGCCCGAAGACTTCTCCTGGGTGAAGCGGGTGGAGCTGGGCGAGCTGCTGGTGGCGAGCGACGTGCTCTCGCTGCACGTGCCGCTCGACGACAAGACGCGTGGCATGATCGGCGCTCCCGAGCTGGCCAAGATGAAGCTCGACGCGGTGCTCATCAACTGCTCGCGCGGAGGTGTGGTCGACGAGACCGCGCTCACCGAGGCGCTCAAGGCCAAGCAGCTGCGCGGCGCGGCGATCGATGTGTTCGCGAACGAGCCACCGGGCAGGATCCCGCTGCTCGAGCTGCCCAACGTCATCGCCGCCCCGCACCTCGGCGCGTCCACGGCCGAGGCCCAGGGTCGCGCCGGCGACGACGCGGCGGCCATCCTGGTCGAGGCGCTGGCCAAGCTGTAGCAGCGGTCTAGGGCAAGTCGCCTACCCGAACGACCGCGGTCACCTTGCGTCCGATCTTCCAGTCGAGCCGTTCCGGACGTAGCCCCGCCCCCATGATCACGGTCACCTGCGCGTAATCGCGGGACGAGAAGAACGTCGTGCGCGAGGTGGGAATCAGTGGCCAGTCGCCGCTCATGAGCTTCCCGTCTTTGGCGCGTATCGGGAGGGTGACGCCGCCCGGCAGCCTGTAGAGGCCCTCGTAGGAACGCAACAACGAATCCGGAAGCGCGATCGGGCGCGGATTCAGGGTTGGCATCGGCGAAGCCTCGCGGCCCGCGAGGATGTCTTCGAGGGCCTGCTGGGCTAGATCGGGGGCTCCCGTCTGCAGGTTGCCCGTGAACACGAGGATCACGTTCGTCGCGCTATCCCAGTTCGCGAAGCACCGAAAACCGTTGGTCGAGCCGTTCCACTGAATGCGACCTCCGCGCACCAGGGTCTCCCGTGACGGCTTGCCGAGCCGGCCATCGAGCAAGGCCAGGACCAGCCGATGGAGGTCGCGGGCCGTCGAGATCACAGAGCCGGCGCCCACGAGAAACGAGAGGTCCTTGAGCGGCGCATTCTGCAGTTCCCCGGCGGTTTGTACGTAGCTCGAGGCGCGATCGGCCACAATGACCCGACTGTTCAAGTGGGCGGAGCGAGTCATTCCGGCAGGACGGAAGACCCGGCGCGCGATCAGGCTCTCATAGGGGGCTCCGCCCGCCAGCTCCAGGACGCGCGCCAGCACCGAGTAACCGGCCGAGCTATACGAGGCGCGCGACCCGGGTCGGAACTCTCTCGAAACGCGCGACGCCAGATCGACCATGTCGGCGGCAGTGCGTGGTTGGCTCTCCTGTTCTTCGTTCGTCACTCGGTGGGGAATGCCGGATTGATGGCGCAGCAGATGGTCCACCGTGATGCTGTCCGCGCCGGGAAATGTGGGAAGCCAGCGACCGACAAGGTCCGTACGTGAGAGCTTGCCTTCGTCGATCAGCTGCTCCGCGACGATGATCGTGATCGGCTTGGTGATGGAGGCTATGCAGAAGCGAGTCTGCGGTGTGTTGGCCACGCGTAGCTCGCGCTCCGCCATGCCGAATGAGCGCTCGAGCATGATGTGGCTGCCACGAGCGACCAGCACATTGCCTGAGAGCTGGGAGCCGTCCGCCAGCGGCTTGGCCCAGGCGTCGAACGCCAGCTCCAGCGCACGAGGGTCGGGCATCGCCGCATACGCTGGAACGGCGAGCGCGATGAGCAGCGGGGAACATGTCCAGAGTGACGATCTTGGCATGAGGGCCATCCTTTCCTTCGGGGTTAGGGTATCCAAGCCCTGCCCAAAGGACTTGCACGAACAGAGCCTTCTTGCATCAAGGGAACTCTTCGCCCGCAGCCGCGCTGTCAGCCGTCGGTTGCCTGGCTTCCAAGGCCTCTGTTAGCGTCCCGCGGGTTTTTCACACTGGGAGGCTCACGCTTGCCGTGCACGGTGGTGGTCGGAGCTCAATGGGGCGATGAGGGCAAGGGCAAGATCGTCGACGCCCTGAGCGCCGAGGCCGACATCATCGCCCGCTATCAGGGCGGCCCCAATGCCGGCCACAGCGTGATCCGCCAAGGCCAGACCGTCGTCCTTCAGCTCCTGCCCTCGGGCATCCTGACCGCGGGCAAGCGCTGCCTGATCGGAAACGGCGTGGTGGTCGACCTCACGCGGCTGCGCGAGGAAGCCGACCGGATCGAGGCGCTGGGCGTCGACGTGAGCGCCCGCCTCGGGGTGAGCGCGGCGGCGCACCTGATCCTTCCCTACCACCTGGCTGCCGAGCGCGTCGCGGAGCAAGGTCAGGGAGCGATCGGCACCACCGGACGGGGGATCGGCTTCGCCTATCGAGACAAGGCCGCGCGCACCGGGTTGCGGGTGGGCGATCTGTTCGACGCGCCTTGGTTCCTGGAGCGCGCCGGCAGGAACCTGGCGCGCCTGCAGCGCGAGTTCCACGAATCCGACGAGCTCCAGACCATGACCGCCGAGCAGGTGCTCGATGGCCTCACCGATCTGGCGCGCTGGCTGGAGCCGATGGTGACCGACGTGTCCTACGAGCTTCACGAGGCGTTGAGCCGTGGGCGACAGGTCCTGCTCGAGGGCGCTCAGGGAACGCTGCTCGATCTCGACCACGGCACTTACCCCTACGTGACTTCCTCGTCGGCGAGCGCGGCCGGCGCCACCGCCGGAGTTGGGCTCGGCCCTCGGGCGATCGATCGGGTGATCGGCGTGGCCAAGGCCTACGCGACGCGCGTGGGCCACGGTCCGTTCCCGAGCGAGATGCCTGCCGAGGAGGCGGAGCGGCTCCGCGCCGCGGGGGAGGAGTACGGCGCCGTCACCGGGCGTCCGCGTCGCTGTGGCTGGCTCGACATGCCGGCGCTGCGGTATGCGGTGCGC
>DASTBI010000141.1 GCA_035712145.1 Candidatus Eisenbacteria bacterium
GGCGGTGCAGACCGGACGCGGGCTGGTGGTCCCGGTGGTCCGGAACGCGGACCTCCGCAGCTTCGCCGATCTCGAGCGCGAGATCGCCCGCCTGGCGGCCGCCGCGCGCGACAACAAGCTCATGCTCGACGAGCTGGCGGGCGGCACCTTCACCGTCAGCAACGGCGGGGTGTTCGGAAGCCTCTTGTCGACGCCGATCCTCAACCCGCCGCAGAGCGGCATCCTCGGCATGCACAAGATCGAGAAGCGCCCGGTGGTGATCGACGATCAGGTGGTGATTCGCCCGATGATGTATGTGGCGCTTTCCTACGACCACCGCATCGTCGACGGCGAGCAGGCGGTGACCTTCCTGGTGAGCGTGAAGCAGCGCCTCGAGGATCCCGAGCGCATGCTGCTCGACGTCTGATGGCCGATGTAGATTCTTGCTCTCCCCGGGGAGAGTAAGGACTTACAACAGGGATTCGGGCTCGCTTCCGACACGTCGTCAGCGGTCGCGATCCGCTTCCAGGATCCGCTGCGAGCGCTCGTCGAGGAGTCGTCGCAGCTCGTTCCGGTCCTCGCGCTCTGCAGTCGATATCACTCCGTCGCTCGACTGCAAAGCCGTCCCCACCAGAACCATCGCGCACCGGTCGCCTATTGATCCCTCGGGAAACGAGACGGAAGAGCTCCCGAAGCGCGCTCTCGAAGCGACACCGCGGAGCCTGACGGGCCGCTGAAGATCCGAGACCCGCGCCGTCCGCGGAGAGGCGCACGCGATCGGCTGGACGACCATCGACACAATGACGACCGACTTCCAGGCCCGCATTTGACTTGTCATCAGCCTCGGCCCCAATCTGCTCGACCCGCATTGTGCTTCAAATAGCAGGACACACATAGCGTCATCTGACTGTGACTGGAAGGTGGATCGGCGTTGACTGAAGCCGCTTACGACCTCGTCGTGATCGGATCCGGCCCGGGCGGCTACACTGCCGCGATCCGCGCCGGGCAGCTCGGCATGAAGACCGCCTGCGTCGAGAAGTACCCCACGCTGGGCGGGACTTGCCTCAACGTCGGATGCATCCCGAGCAAAGCCCTGCTGGATTCAAGCGAGCACTTTTCGCTCGCCCGCCATGGCTTCGCGGCCCACGGCATCAAGGCCCAGGTCGAGCTCGACTTGCCCACCA
>DASTBI010000142.1 GCA_035712145.1 Candidatus Eisenbacteria bacterium
CCGTAAGCTGCTGGCGCCGGCCTCGCCCGACCCTGCCGCGTTCGAGACGCTGCTGCGGGAACGGCAGCCCCGGCTCGTGACCTTCGCCGACTGGCGCGCGCTCGACAAGATCGAGGTGGAGCGCGGCGCGCCGCAGGGCCGCCCTCGGGTCAAGTTCACGACGATCGAGGGGATGCTCGACGCGATCCCGCGGGATTGAAGGTGTCTCGACCCGCCCCTGCCCTTGACCCTCGAGGGGCCACCACGTACCGTCATCGACCCGTCTTCCCTGCGACGGAAACACGCTCTCGATCTCGAGGAGCGGGCGCGGTGAGCGCCTGAAAAGCTCGGTGAAACCGGTCGTCAACGACTTCAGCATCCATGTCGCCACGGTCAATGGCTCGGGCAGCCAGACCGCGAACACCGTGCTGCTGCGCGCGATCTTCCAGATGGGCATCCCGGTGAGCGGGAAGAACCTGTTCCCCTCGAACATCGCCGGCCTGCCCACGTGGTTCACGATCCGCGCCAGCGGGAAGGGCTACATCGCGCGTGGCGAGCGCAACGACGTGCTAGTGGTGATGAACCCCGAGACGGCCGCCGAGGACGTCGCCTTGGTCGAGCCGGGCTGCGTCATCCTCCTCAACGACCAGATCAAGATCCCGCCGGTCGCCGAGGACCGGATCGTCTACTCGATCCCGATGAAGAGCCTGATCGAGCCGATCACCACCGACGTGAAGCTGCGGAAGCTGGTGATCAACATGATCTACGTGGGGGTGCTGTCGCAGTTGCTCGGCATCGAGGAGGCGGAGATCGAGCGCGCGCTCGACGCGCAGCTCGGGCACAAGAAGAAGGCGCTGGAGCTCAACCACAAGGCGGTGCGCGCCGGCTGGGAGTGGGCGCGGGCAAATCTGGAGAAGCGCGACCCCTTCAAGCTCGAGCGCATCAACGCGACCCAGGGCAAGATCCTGATCGACGGCAACGCCGCCGCGGCGCTCGGCTCGATGTTCGGCGGCGTCACCGTGGCGACCTGGTACCCGATCACGCCGTCGTCCAGCCTGATCGAATCGCTGATCGGCTACCTCGAGCGGTTCCGCCGCGATCCACAGACGGGCAAGGCGAGCTTCGCGGTGGTCCAGGCCGAAGACGAGATCGCCGCGGTCGGCATGGTGCTCGGCGCCGGCTGGGCCGGCGCGCGCGCGATGACCTCGACTTCGGGGCCTGGCATCTCGCTGATGGCGGAGTTCACCGGCTACGGCTACTACGCCGAGATTCCCGCGGTCATCTGGGACATCCAGCGCGTGGGCCCCAGCACGGGTCTGCCGACACGCACCGCGCAGGGCGACGTCCAGTTCGTGCACTCGCTGTCGCACGGCGACACGCGTCACGTGGTGCTGCTGCCCTCGTCCGTGCGCGACTGCTTCGACTTCGGAATTCAGGCCTTCGACCTGGCCGAGCGCCTGCAAACGCCGGTGTTCGTGCTCAGCGATCTCGACCTCGGCATGAACAACTGGATGAGCGACCCGTTCCCCTATCCCGAGAAGCCTTGGGACCGCGGAAAGGTTCTCGGTGAGAAGGAGCTGGCCGAGCTGCCGACGTTCGAGCGCTACCGCGACGTCGACGGCGACGGCATTCCGTATCGCACTCTGCCGGGGGTGCGGGATTCGAAGGGGGCCTACTTCACGCGTGGGTCGGGTCACGACGAAGCGGCGCGCTATACCGAAAGCTCCGAGGCCTATCCGCGGGTCATGGACCGGCTCAACCGCAAGTACGAGACCGCGCGCACGCTGGTGCCTCCTCCGGTCGTCGAAATGGTCGACGGGGCGGAAATCGGCTTCCTCGCCTTCGGGTCCACGCACTGGGCCATGGTCGAGGCTCGCGACCGTCTGACCGCGCAGAGCCTGAAGAGCAGCTACCTGCTGCTCAAGGCATTGCCGTTCTCGGCCGAGGTGCCGCGGTTCCTCGCCGGCCATTCCCGCATCTACGTGGTGGAGCAGAACCGCGACGGACAGATGGCGGCCCTGCTCAAGGCCGAGTATCCCCAGGCCGCGAGCCGGATCCGGTCGGTGCGCCACTACACCGGGTTGCCGATCACCGCCGGATTCGTGACCGGAGAAGTCCTGAGACAGGAGACGGAAATGGCCCCGGTGGCCGAAGGAGTGATGCGATGACGGTCACCCAGACTCCCGGCGCCGAGCGCAACCGGGTCGGACTGACGCGCGCCGACTACGACGGCGCCAAGACCACGCTGTGCCCCGGCTGCGGCCACAACGCGATCACCGCGGCCATCATCCAGGCGGCGTTCGAATCCAACGTCGAGCCGCACCGGCTGGCCAAGCTGTCGGGCATCGGCTGCTCCAGCAAGACGCCCGCGTACTTCGTGTCGTCGTCCCACGGATTCAACGCCGTGCACGGCCGCATGCCGAGCATCGCCACCGGCGTGCGGGTGGCCAACCGCGAGCTGCTGCTGATCGGCGTCTCGGGCGACGGGGACACCGCCTCGATCGGGCTCGGGCAGTTCTGCCACCTGGTGCGCCGCAACGTGCCGGTGGTCTACATCATCGAGAACAACGGCGTCTACGGGCTCACCAAGGGCCAGTTCTCGGCCACCGCGGATGTCGGCAGCACCATGAAAGGCGGCAAGGCCAACGAGCTGATGCCGATCGACTGCTGCGCGGTCGCGCTCGAGCTCGGCTGCGGCTTCGTGGCGCGCAGCTTCTCGGGCGACGTCAAGCAGCTGCGCGCCCTGCTCAAGTCGGCTTTCGCGCACCGCGGCACCGCCGTGCTCGACGTGATCAGTCCGTGCGTCACCTTCGCGGACCACGAAGGCTCGACCAAATCGTACGCCTACGTGAAGGAGCACGATGCGCCCCTCCACGGCATCGACTTCGTGCCCTACTACGAGGACATCACGGTCGATTACGAACCGGGCACCACGCGCGAGGTGACGATGCCCGACGGCTCGCGCATCTTCCTCAAGAAGCTGGGCGGGGACTACGATCCGACCGATCGCGACCGCGCCACGGCGGCGATCCGCGACGCGCAGAAGGAAGGCAAGCTCGCCACCGGGCTGCTCTACGTGAACCCGGCCGCGCCTCCTTACGAGGATGATCTGAAGCTGGCCGACCCGCCGCTCGCCACGCTGCCCCTCGAGCAGGTGCGTCCGCCGAAGCAGGTGCTGACGCAGATCATGGAACAGCTCCAGACCGGAAGAGGATTGGGCTCACCGGCAGGAGGCGGCTAGCCCAGAGGTCGCGAATGCACTTCAAACAGTTCTACGTCGGCTGTCTGGCCCACGCCTCTTACCTCATCGGCGACGGTGGCGAGGCCGCGGTGGTGGATCCCTCGCGCGACGTGCAGATGTACCTCGACGAGGCGGCCGCGCACGGGCTCACGATCCGCTGGATCCTCGAGACCCACCTTCATGCCGACTTCGTCTCGGGCCATCGCGAGCTGGCGGCGCGCACCGGGGCCACGATCGCCATCGGCGCCAAGGCCGAACCGGGCTACGCCCATCACCCGCTTCGCGAAGGTGACGAGGTTCGCGTCGGGGGTGTCGTCATTCGTGCGCTGGAGACTCCGGGTCACACGCCGGAGAGCTTGTGCTTCCTGGTCTACGAGCACGCCGGCGACGAGAAGCCCTGGGCGGTGCTGACCGGCGACACGCTGTTCGTCGGCGATGTCGGACGCGTCGACATCCTCTCGTCACGACTGCCGGTCACCGAGCTGGCGGGAATGATGTATGACAGCCTGCACGGCAAGCTGCTGAAGCTCCCGGACGAGACCCTGGTGTATCCGGCGCACGGCGCCGGATCGCTGTGCGGCAAGTCGATCTCCCAGGACAGCTCGAGCACGATCGGCCGCGAGCGCCGGATGAACGCCGCGCTGGCCGAGCGCGGACGTGACGCGTTCATCGCCGAGATCACCCGCGACGTGCCGGAGACCCCCGTCTACTTCCTCCACTCGCGCGACCTCAACAAGGCAGGCCCGTCGCTCGACGCCCAGCGCCCGTTTCCGCCCTCACTCACGCCCCGCGATGTCGAAGCCAGGATCGCCAAAGGCGCGGTGCTCCTCGATACGCGCCCCACCGAGGCTTTCGCCGAATGCCATCCTCGCGGAGCTCTGAGCGTGAGCCTCGATGGTCAGTACGCCTCCTGGGTCGGGACCCTGGTCCGGCCCGACGAGGAGATCATCCTCGTGGTCGAGCCGGATCGCGCGGAGGAAGCGGTGATGCGACTGGCCCGGGTCGGTTACGAGCGCGTCACCGGCATCCTCGAGGGTGGATGCGAGCGCTGGGTCGCGGAGGGCCTGCCGACGCAGTCGGTGACCATGGTGCCTTCGAGCGCGCTGTCGATGACCGAGAGTCACGTGCTGGACGTCAGACGTCCGAGCGAATACGCGCGATTCCGTCTTCCTCTGTCGACCTTCATCCCGCTGGCGAAACTCCCGAAGGAGCTCTCCGAGCTCGATCATGACGCCGAGTGGAAGGTGACGTGCGCGAGCGGGTATCGCTCGATGATCGCAGCCAGCATTCTTCAGCGCGCGGGGTTTGCCCACGTGCGAAGCGTGAAGGGTGGGCTCGATGCCTACCGCGCTTCCCGGCTGCCGGTGGACGAGGGCCTTCCGGTCGACTGAGCGTTGGCTCAGCGCTGCAGCCGCAGCAACACCGGCGGCCGCGCGTCGGCAGGCGTCTCGAGGATCTCCGCGTCGCTGACCCGATCCCATCCGCTGTTGCCGATGAAGTAGAAGTTCTTGCCCACGAACGTGCCGTGGTTCGGCTCGCCCAGCCACTCCGAGGCCTGCTCCAGCACCCGCCAGGAGACGATGCGGGTCTCGCTCGCGTCGAGCGTGAGCTCGAGCACGCGATGCGGCGAGGTGCCGTTCTGGATGGCGATCAGCTTCTTGCCGTCCCGGTAGAGCCCATCGATGCCGCCCGACGCCAGCGAGCGGGGCTTGGCGAGCCAGGTGACGCGGCCGCTGACGATCTCGAGCGCGGCGATGCCGCGCGCGTATTCCGGAATCAAGAGGCGCCGGCCGTCGGACGCCAGCACGGGCGTCTGCGGGGAGTGGAACGTCCCGGGCCGCGCCAGCGTGTCGAGCGTCGTACGGCCGGAGCGCAGACGGTAGACGCCGCCCCCCATCGATTCGGTGACGTACACGGTGCCGTCACGGCCGAGCGTGAGATCGCCGAGCACGTGCCTGGCGCCGTCGCGCTGCAGCTCGACGCGGGTCAGCGGCTGGCCGGTCGCCAGATCGAACGCCACCAGCGCCGTGCGCCCCGAATCGGCGGCGTCGAAGCCTTCGGAGGTCGGGCTGGCCGCGGTGGTGGCCCATAGCCGGCCGCGCGACGCGTCGATCGCGAGCCCGTAGAAGCCCCACGATCCCTGACCCGCCTTCACGAAGTCGATGATCGCGCCCTCCGCATTGAGGGCGAGGATCCTTCGGCGATGGATCGAGCTCACGAGAAAGCGCCGCCGTCTTCCATCCCATGCGAGATCCTCGGGCAGCAAGCTGGCATCATCGAGCCTCGCCGCCACCTCCGCCTTGCTGATCGGGGTCGCGTTCGAATCGAGACGAGCGGCAACGGCATAGAACTGCGGATCGCCCTCGAGCGAGGCGAAGGTCGTGTCGCCTCGGAGCCGGCGAGTCAGGCCGGTCGCCGCCAGGTCGTTCAGGTGCTTCAATGCCGTGGCCCGCGCGCCGCGCCTCGCAGCGATCTGCGCCAGCGCGAACATCGCTCCAGGGTGTCCGCCCACCATCGAGTCGACCGCCAGCAGCTCGGGCAAGGCCGCGTCCAGATCGTCCCGTGCGAGCGCTTCGCGCGCCGCGCTCAAGCGCTCGTACCAGCCAGGCGGGGGGGCGCTCGAGGAGGAGGCGCTCCACGCCGCGAGCAAGGCGCAGAGCGCGATCGCGGCGCGCATGGCGGATCGCCTGACCGTGCTAGGCTGCCGCCCATGGACGGCAGAATGCTGGCGAAGATGTTCCGCGTGAGCCATGGCGCGCTCCTGATGAACCTCGAAGGGATCGATCACGAGCGCAGTCTCGTGCAACCAAGCCCGGCGGGTAACTGCATCAACTGGGTGCTCGCGCACATCATTGCCTCTCGCGATCAGCTGTTTGGCCTGCTCGGCCTCGAGCCCGCCCTGGGTGAGGCCGGAAAGCGCTACCGCCGCAGCTCCGAGCCGGTGCGCGGCGCCGAAGAAGCGCTGCCCTTCGCGGATCTTATCGGCGCTCTCGAGCGCTCGCAGGAGCGCCTGGTATCGGCGCTCTCGGAGATCCCGGATGAGCGCCTCGCCGATCCCTTCGACGGCGCACGATACCCTGGCCGGCCGACCCACGTCGGGGAATTGCTCCTCTTCGTTCACTTTCACGAGACGTACCACGTGGGTCAGGTTGGCCTGCTGCGGCGCCTCGCCGGCAAGGAAGGCGCGATCCGTTGAAAGGTTCGCGCGGGTGAACGAGCCGACCAGACCGTCGACCGAAGCGATCGCCGCCCAGTTCGGGAGCCAGGCGCGCCTCTATGCGGTGAGCGAGCTGCACCGCTCGGGCGCCACGCTGGAACGGCTGCTCGAGCGCATGGAGCCGGTCATGGACGAGTCGCTGCTCGATCTGGCCTGCGGCCCGGCGCACACCGGGCTCTTCTTCGCGCCCTTCGTGCAGAAGGTCACGGGCTACGACGCCTCGATCGAGATGCTCCATGCCGCGCGCCTCGGTGCTGCGGCCAAGTCGATCGCGCTCAACGTGGCGTGCGGCGACGCTCACCGGTTGCCCTTCGCGGACCGCTCATTCGATCTGGTGACCTGCCGCGCCGCGGCCCATCACTTCGCGGATCCTCGGGCCGCGATCGGCGACGCCGCACGGGTGCTGAAGCGCGGCGGACGCCTGGGGATCGTCGACGGCATGGTGCCGGAAGACGACGAGCTCGACCGCTTCATCAACGAGCTGGACCTGCTCCACGACCCGACCACGGTGCGGAACTATCGCTCGAGCGAGTGGCGCGCGATGGTGGAAGGCACGGGATTGCGGCTCGACCTGGTGGAGGACGAGCTGCGTGAGCTCGCCAAAGGCCGCTCGCTGGCCGACTGGATCGCCCGGGCCGGTGGCTCGAGCGAAGTGTTCGAAGAGGCCCGCCGACGGCTGCTCGGTGCCCCGAGCCGAGTGCGCCAGTACCTGCTGGTCGAGGAGCACGAGGACGACGTCCTCTTCGACTACACCCGCGTGTTGATCGTGGCGCGGCGGGTCGACTAGCTCCCTAAGGGAAGACCGGGTTTCCCTCGTCGTCCTCGACCAGGATCGCCTGACAGGGGCAGTCTTCGGCGCACTCGATGAGCTGGCCCACGCTCCCGGCCTCGGGATCGAGCACCACCGCCTTGTTCTTGCTGTCCAGGGCGAACACGCTGGGTAGGGATTCGACGCACTGCGCGTGACCGCAGCACTCGGATCGCAGGATGCGCACCTGCATGATGGTCAGACGACTCGGAGGGCCATGAATCCCTCTTATCCCATTGGAGAGCGCGGCGTCAATGCTTCGCACCCTGTGCTAGAGTCCCGGCCCGATTTCGGTCCGTCCGGAGGTTCGCGTGGAGGCTCTGAGCCGCTATCTCGACGAAAACCAGGACCGCTTCGTCAAGGACCTCGGCGAAGCGCTCCGCATTCCGAGCGTCAGCGCCCAGCCCGAGCGTCGTGAAGACGTGAAGCGGTGCGCGGAGCACTTCGCGGCTCGCCTTCGCGCCCTGGGCATGTCCCGGGTGATCGTCGCCGAGACGCCAGGCCATCCGGTGGTCTACGGAGAGTGGCTGGGCGCTCCGGGCAAGCCCACCGTGCTCCTCTACGGGCACTACGACGTCCAGCCTCCCGAGCCGCTCGAGTTGTGGAAGACGCCGCCTTTCGAGCCCACCGTGCGCGACGGCAAGCTGTTCGCGCGCGGGGCGGTCGACGACAAGGGCCAGGTGTTCATGCACTTGAACGCGATCGAGGCGCACATGAAGGTGAACGGCGGCCTGCCCATCAACCTCAAGGTGGTGATCGAAGGAGAGGAGGAGGTGGGGAGCGAGCACCTCGAGGCGTTCCTCGTCGAGCGGCGCTCCGAGCTCGACGCCGACGTGATCGTGGTCAGCGACACCGCGATGCTCGGGCCCGATCAGCCGGCCTTGTGCTACGCGCTGCGCGGGATCCTGTACACCGAGATCGAGGTGCGGGGCGCCGAGGGAGACCTCCACTCCGGCCACTACGGCGGAGCGGTGGCCAACCCCGCGAATGCCTTGTGCGCGATGATCGCCGCGTTGAAGGACGGCGATGGCCGCATCACCATCCCCGGCTTCTACGACAAGGTCCGCCCCGTGACCGCCGCGGACCGCGAGGCCTACCGCCGGCTGCCGTTCGACGAATCCGCCTATCTGGCGGCGGCGGGCGTCTCCGAGCCGGCCGGCGAGAAGGGCTACAGCACCATGGAGCGCACCTCGGCGCGGCCCACGCTGGACGTCAACGGGATCTGGAGCGGCTACACCGGGCCTGGATCGAAGACGGTGCTGCCGGCGGTCGCGCACGCCAAGGTCAGCATGCGCCTCGTGCCGGACCAGGACCCTGACGAGATCTTCGCGCGCCTGGAGCCCTATCTTCAGAAGCTCGCCCCGTCGAGCGTGCGGGTGCGAGTGACCAGCCACCACGTCGCACTTCCCTTCATCATGGACCCGAGCCATCCGATGCTCGATGCGGCCCGGCGGGCGCTGGGCCGCGTGTGGGCCAAGCCGCCGGCGATGGTCCGTGAGGGAGGGTCGATCCCCGTCATGACGACCTTCCAGCGCACCCACGGGCTGCCGTGCATCCTCATGGGGTTCGGTCTCGACGACGATCAGGTGCACGCGCCCAACGAGAAATTCTCGCTCTCGTCCTACTTCGGCGGCACCAAGAGCGTGGCCTTCCTCTACGAGGAGCTGTCCCGGACGTAGCGGGGCTGCGGCGCGACATGACTCACGACGTCGGCGCCCTTCGTGATCTGCTGCTGATCGTCGGCGCCTCGCTGGTGGTCCTCGTCATCTTCCAGCGGCTGCGCATTCCCGCGGCGGTCGGCTTCATCGCCGCCGGCGTTCTGGTGGGGCCGTTCGGTCTCGGCTGGATCGACGACGTCGAGCTGGTCAAGACCCTCGCCGACTTCGGCGTGATGTTCCTGCTCTTCACGGTCGGCCTCGAGCTCTCGCGCCACGATCTCAAGCAGCTTGGACGACCCATGCTGGTGGGTGGAGCGCTGCAGGTGCTCATCACCTTGGGGCTCGTCGCCGGCGTCGTCCTGCTCGCCGGGCTCCATCCGGCGCAGGCGATCTTCTTCGGCATGCTGGCCTCGATGTCGAGCACGGCGCTCGTGCTTCGCCTGCTCACCGATCGAGTCGAGCTCAACGCGCCGCACGGCCGGTTGGCCACCGCGGTGCTGGTCTTCCAGGACCTGATGGTGATCCTGTTCGCGGTGGCGGTCCCCTGGCTCGGCCGCTGGCACGCGGGATCGGCGCAGTCCAGTGAAGGCTCGCTCTCCCGGCTCCTCGGGTTCTTCGCGGTGCTGGCCGCCCTGGTCCTGGTGGTGGCGGCCGCCAATCGTCTGGCGCCTTGGCTGCTGCTGCGCGCGCTACGCACCCGATCTCGGGAAGCGTTCCTGTTCGGCGTCGTGCTGGTCGCGCTGGGCAGCGCATTCCTCACCGCACAGCTCGGGCTTTCCGTCGCGCTCGGAGCATTTCTCGCAGGGCTCATCCTGGCCGAGTCGGATCTGCGCTCCCACATCGAGGCCGCCGTGGTTTCCTTCCGCGACGTGCTCACCGGCGTGTTCTTCGTCGCGATCGGCATGCTGTTCGATCCGCGCGCTGTCATGACTCATCCCTGGCTGGTGCTGGCCAGCACGCTGGGGCTGGTGGGCATCAAGATCTTCGCCGCCGCGGCGGCGCTCCGGCTGGCCGGGGCGCCGCTCCGAGTCGCGACGGCGGGCGGCGTGGTCCTCGCCCAGGTCGGAGAGTTCTCTTTCATGCTGGCCGAGTCGGCGCCGCCGGCGCTTCTCGGCACGACCGGCGGCCAGGCCTTCTTCGCCGGCGCGGTGTTCTCGCTGGTCCTGACGCCATGGCTCGTGAGCGGAGCGTCCGATTGGGCGGTGGCCATCGCGGCCAAGCGCCCGGGTGGGACCGCATCGACCTCGAAGCCGGGAGTCGAGCGCAGCAATCACGTCATCATCGCCGGATTCGGCCTCAACGGGCGAAACCTGGCGCGCGTGCTGCGATCGGTGCGGCTGCCGCACCTGATCGTCGACCTGGACCCCGAAGCGCTCCAATCCGAGCCCGCGCAGGGCAGCGAGGTGCTGGTCGGAGACATCACCCAGCCGGAGATCCAGAGAAAGGCCGGTGTGCACAAGGCGAGGGTCCTGGTGCTCGCGCTCAGCGATCCTGGCGCCACGCGCCACGCCTGCCGGATCGCGCGCTCGCTGACGCGTGACGTCTTCATCATCGTGCGCACACGCTACGTCGCCGAGATCGACGAGCTGCACCGGCAGGGGGCGAGCCAGGTGATCCCGGAGGAGTTCGAGACCTCGATCGAGATCTTCATCGCCACGCTCCAGCACTTCCACGTTCCGACCAACGTGATCCAGGCCCAGGTCCAGCTGCTGCGTCAGGAGCGCTACAGCCTGCTGCGCGGTCTCAAGCTGCCGGGCTCGGTGATCGAGCAGCTCGACGCCATCCTCCAGGAAGGCACGTGCGACACCTTCCTCCTGCTCCAGCATTCCCCGGCCGTGGGCCGCACCGCGAGCGAGGTCGGGCTCGTCGACGAGCGTGGCGCCCGGCTGGTGGCGCTGGTGCGCGGCGGGCACGCGATCGCCGCCCCGGAGAACGACGTTCCGCTCGCGGTCGGCGACATCCTGGTCCTCATGGGAACTCACGCGTCCATGGAGGACGCCTTCCAGAGGCTCACTCCGGATCCAGCCGTCCTGGCAGCCGGCGAGGACGAGCGGACGTGACGAATCGCTCGTCTGTCTTATACTGAGGTCGCGCCCCGTTTCAATGGAACCTCGATGCGATCGTTTCCCCTACGTCTCGTTGGCTCGTTCATCCTTCTCGTCCTGATCCTCGCCGGGCCGGCGGTCGGGTCTCTTCAGGATCACAAGACCCTGACCGTCGAAGGCCGGACCTGCGATCCGGAAGGGTTCCCGATCGAGAAGGTCAAGGTGCGCGTGCTCGGAGCGCGCCGCGCTTCGGTGGTTTCGGACGTGAACGGCGAGTTCTCCGTCCGGATTCCGATCGGGACCCCCAACGACCTGCGCCGGGGCCCGCTGCGGATCGCGATGGAGGCGGAGAAGAAAGGCTATCGCTTCGCCGTTCCCTCCGGGGACATGCGCCTCGGGCTCGATCTCGGCCTCGAAGTCGCGAGCGGAGGGCTGGCCCGCTGCGTGGCGCGCTCGAATGACGAGCGAGTGGCCGCCTCGGCGGCGCGCATCGTTGCGATCGAAGGCGACGCGGTCGGGGTGGTCGAGGTGAACTTCCTGGGAGTCAAAGGCGCCCCCGCGCCGGGGTCCTGGCCCAAGCTCCCGAACGTCGCGCACGCCGCGTTGTCGTTCCCCATCGAGGGGCCGATCCGCGGCCTTCCGCAGGGAGCGGGGGTTCCCGATCTCCCGACCAGCTCTCGGTCCGCGTGGTCCATCCTGAAGGGTGACGCCCCGAAGGGCGCCGACTCGACGCGAGATCAGAGCGTGAAAGCCCGTGCGAAGGCGCTGGCGGATACGACGGCCTCGGGTGTGCTCGGGGTCGCGCGCGCCTCCGCGGTGGGGGACAGCTCGCTGGAGAAGTGGAGAGACGCTCGCTGGCAGCCGTCGCAGTCGGCGCCCGCACCGTCTCCTGTCCCCACCTCGACGCCCACGTCGACGAATTCGCCGATACCGACCGGAAAGGACGGCCGAACGCCGGCTCCGGATGCGGCCGAAGCCATCGTTCCGTTGACCGCGGCGCAGATCGCGGCCGAGCGCGCCGAGCTGGATCGCACGCTGCCACCGGCGTCCCCGCCCAAGACTGCACCGGCGCCGGCAGGTGCCTCCACACGCCCGGTCATCACACCCGACCCCGGCCTGGCTGGAAGAGGCCGAAGCCGGCCGCTGGTGATCAGCAATCCGCCGCCTGGTGCGCGTTCAAAGCCCGACACCTGCGAGTGCCGGGTGGAGGGCTTCGTCGAGGTGCAGGCCATCGTGCCGATCCGGGGTCCGCAGCGCATCGAGGTCTCTTACCAGTGGTACCCGCAGCTGCGCGACACGGTGGAGCTGTTCATGGGTCCGCCGCGGCCCTTCAAGCTTCCGGCAGCGCCCTGCGGGCCGCAGCGGCTGCGCGTGCGCGTGCTCACCGACGGACGCTTCGACATCGCTTCGCCCGAGGCGCTGGCGGGATTCCGCTGCGAAGGCGGCCGTCCGCACCAGCCGCGCCTGGTGCTCCAGACTCGCTAGGGCTTCACGGCCGCTAAGTGCTCCTGTAGCGTGCGCGGCCGATGAGCGTGATCGAACCCCGGAGCGTTCAGGCCCTTGCCGAGCGCCTGATCGCGGTGCCCAGCGTCAGTCCCGATCCGCGCGCCGAAGGCCGCTGTGCTCAGGCGATCGGCGACGCGTTCCCCGCGGCGCTCGAGCGGGGCGAATGGCGAACCGAAGACGGGCGCCCGGTGGTGTGGGCGCTGCTTCGCGGACGATCGAAGCGGACGATCGTCGTGCTCACGCACTACGATACCGTGGGGATCGACGAGTACCGCGCGCTCCCCGGGGCCGAGCCGGAGATCGCCTTCCGTCCCGATGTGCTCCGCGCCCGCCTGCTGGCTCTCGATCCCGCGCGACTTCCGGCGGTGGCGCGCGATGATCTTCAAGCCGAGCGGCGCGCCCCCGGCACCTGGCTCTTCGGACGCGGCGCGCTCGACATGAAGAGCGGCATCGCGGCCGGGATCGCCGCGCTCGAGTGGCTGGCCGCGCACGCTGCATCTCTCGAAGGCAGCGTGCTCTTCCTGAGCTGCCCCGATGAGGAAAACCAATCGGCGGGCATGCTGCGCGCGGTTCCCGAGATCAGGGCGCTTGGCGAGACGCTCGAGCTCCGCGGCGCTCTGAATCTCGATTACGTGGAGACCGTCGCGGCGTTCGACGGCGTCGTTGGAAAGCGCCTGATCGGGCTCTTCGTGATCGGGAGTCCCACGCACGTCGGCAATCCATTCGCCGGCGCCGATGCCGCGCAGCTCGCGGCGGCGATCGTGGATCGTGTCACCACCTCCGCGGCGCTGACCGAGCGTGTCACGGGAGGCGTGCCGCCGGTCGCGCTCCGGTTGCGCGACGTGAAGCCGCGCTACGACGTGCAAACGGCGCTCGAAGCGGAGATCGAGCTCAACGTGCTGGCGTTCGAGCGCCCACTGGCGAGCCTGATCGAGATCCTGCGCGGCGAGGTGAGCGCGGCGCTGGCGGACGTCGGCGACCGCATGAATCGTCTGGCCGAAACCGTCCACCGCGTGTCCACCGTCGGGCTCCCACAGGTCATGACCTTCGCCGAGCTGCCTCCTCCAGCGGACGGCGCCTTTCGCGGCGAGCGGACGGCCGATCCTCGCGAGGCGAGCTGGTCCGAGATACGGCGGCGGGTGCGGGAGGCGTCGCTGGTGGGACCGGCGGTGGTGATCGCTCTGCTTCCACCTTATTATCCGCAGTCCCCGCCGCGATCCGGCGGTCTCGGGGAGCGCCTGCGCCCGTGGCTCGAGCGACAGGGTCTGGGACTCGAGCGCTGGTACCGGTACATCTCGGATGCTTCGTACCTGGCATGGCGCGGCGATTCACCGGCGGAGCTCCAGGCACTCATGCCGGGTTGGGAGCGTGACTACCGGCTGCCGGTGTCGGACAGCGCGGCGCTGGATCTCGACGTGGTCACTCTCGGACCGTGGGGGCGTGACGCTCACGGACTCTTCGAGCGGGTCAATCGGCGATTCGCCTTCGAGGTCCTGCCCGGCCTGATCGCCGGGGCGATACGAGAGGCGGTTCGTGAGTGATCGGCCCCGAATCGGCCCCTCACTCTCTGGTTTTCCACCACTCCTGAGCGTCTACTGCGGTCCACGAGCCCGAGTGAAAGCACTCTTCGAGCTCGCGGCGAAGGGCATCCGCATCGGCAGGACGCTCGCGCGCGTCCTTGGCCAGGCACGACATGACCAGCGCTTCGAACCGCTCGGGCAACGCGTGCGGTGACCGCGTCGACGGGCGCGGTGGAATGGCCATCGCGTGCTGCTGCATGAGCTCCCCGCCGGTCTGGCCTTCGAATGGCTTGACGCCCGTCACCAGCCAGTAAGCCACGCATCCGAGCGCGTAGAGGTCGGTGCCAGGACTGGTGTCTTGGCCAAATATCTGCTCAGGCGCCATGTATCCCGGTGTCCCGAGCACCGTGAGCGGGCTGGTCAGCGAAGGATCGCCCGGAGCCGGGAGGGGCCGCGTGAGCCCGAAATCGAGGACCTTGATGAAGTCCAGATCCCGGCCATATCGACACACGAAGACATTCGAAGGCTTGATGTCACGGTGCACGAGATCGCGGGCGTGAGCCTCGCCCAGGGAGTGACACACCTGCTGGAGCCAGTGGGCGGCACGCCGGGCTTCGATCGGGCCGAACTGGTAGACGAAGTGCTCGGCATTGACGCCTTCGAGCAGCTCCATCGCGTAGTACAACGCGCCATCGTCGCTGATGCCGAAGTCGAACAGCTCCACCGTATGGGGAGAGCGCAGGGAAGCGGTGACCTGAGCCTCGCGGGTGAACCGCTGCAGCACCGTTTCGCGGGCTTCCGTGTCACCCCGCAGGCGCTCGGGAAGGATCAGCTTCACCGCGGCTGGGCGGGCCAGGAATTGATGGCGCCCCTTCCACACTTCTCCCATGCCTCCCTGGCTCAGCCGCTCGACGAGCTCGTAGCTTCCGATTCTCCGTGCCGCGGCGACCTGACGCGTCGCGCCGTAGATCGTGCGTGAAGAGACGAGACCAATGCCCACGGCGATCGCGCCGCTCAGCACGAGCCCGATGAAATCGCCCGAATGTGCCGTCACGCGTCCGCTCCATGCCAGCCAGGCAAGGGCCGCGGGCATCGTGAGCGCGCACAGCGCCGACACCAGGAGAGTCGTGCGGGGCCGCGAAGGAACGAGCAACGGGAAGAGGATGATGATGGGCACCACCCAGGTGAGCGAGGCCAGATGGTGTGTCCGCAGGTAGCCCGCCCACAGGACGGAGACCGAGATCAACGCCGACAGAAGCACTTCCGCGACCAGCGCGGCCACGGTCACCGCGCGGTCCCCGAGCGGACTGACGGAGATCGCCAGGAGCGAGGTGCAGAGGAAGACTCCCAGCGCGTCGTGAAGGAGGTCGATCCGGCGCTCGAGCGGCGTCCCGCCGAGCACTCCGCTCAGCTCGACTCCCAGGAAGACGGTGTAGGCCGCGGCCGCGATGGCGGCCGCCACGAACACGCGCCGGCGCGAGTCTCTGAATGCCTCGCTCGGCAGCTCCATTGGGATGCCGCCGTCGGCTCGAAGCGCCGTCATCCAGCGGGCAGGAAGGAGGCGGCGAGGCGGCGAGGCCGTGGGTTCGCTCACCGTCGCGGATTTCCCGGTTGGGCGGCCCGATCCAGCACGGGGTCGATGGACGGGACCTCGGGCGTATACTCGCAACCGGACTTCAAGCGCCACCCCTCGGGCGCTTCCGAAGTGTGCAGCGAGGCCGCGTGGACACCTCCGACTCTCCCGATCCTCCACCCATCGACGCAGCGAGCGCGCCCGGCAAGACGCTGCTCGGGCGCTACCGCGTCGAGAGGATACTGGGTTCGGGAGGAATGGGGGAGGTCCTTCTCGCCCACGACACCCTCCTCCACCGACAAGTCGCGCTGAAGCGTCTGCGCTCCGCCGATGGGTCGGACCGGCGCAAGGCCATCCTGCGGGAAGCCCGCCGAGCGAGCCGAATCAGTGACCGGCGAATCGCCGCGATCTACGACGTGCTCGACCTCACCGATGACGTCCTCATCGTCATGGAATACGTGGAAGGCGAAACACTGCGGACGCGGATGACGCGGCCAATCGGGCTCGACGCCTTCTGGAAACTCTCCTCCCAGTGCATCGAAGCGGTGGCGGCGGCCCACGCGCAGGGAGTCGTTCATCGCGACATCAAGCCCGAGAATCTGATGGTGAAGAATAACGACGAGATCAAGATCCTGGACTTTGGCGTGGCCGGCCGGGCGGAGGGATCGGCGCCGGCGACGGGAATCACCAGCACGGTCACCGACCTGGATGCCCGGACGATCGCAGGCACTCCGCACTACATGGCACCCGAGGCGCATTACGGCGGACGTATCGACGAGCGCACGGACATCTTCTCGCTCGGCGTCGTGTTCTACGAGCTCCTGTCCGGCCACCATCCCTTCGGAGGACCCGAAGCGACCTACGAGGAGGTGCTCGACCGGGTGATGAACACGGTTCCTCTGTCGCTCACCCGGTTGAATCCCGAAGTCAGTACCGAGCTGTCGGACGTCGTCACCCGGATGATGGCCAAGGACCCGGCTCAGCGCTACGGATCGTGCGCCCAGGTCGCGACCGACATGGAGCGCGCACGCACCACCGAACCGGGGACGCAAGCGATCACGTCGCCCATCCGCGAGCCATCGGGCCGGCCACGCCGGCGCGTCGCCCGAGTGGTGGTGGCGGGCGCGCTGATCGTCGTGGCGGCCATGGTCACGGTCGCGGTCGCTCGGCGCTGGCTCGAGCCTCCTCTGCCCGGCAGCCGCATCCTCGCTGTTCTTGCGCCCGTCACGCCCGGGGCAAGCGACGACTTCTCCAGCTTCGCGCTCGGGTCGGTCGAGCTTCTGAGCTCGCGGCTGCAGGCCCATCAGTCGCAACCCGGTTTCCAGACGGTCTCCTTCGAGGAAGGCTTGAGAGAAAAAGTCGGCACGTCCGCCGAGGCGCGGCAGGTACTCGGCGCCAACCTGGCGCTCTCGTCGCGCCTCGAGCAGCGGCCGAACGTGTTTCACGCCAGGCTCGAACTCTGGGACACGGCGCGAGAGCGGGCGATCGGCACGCGGACGGTCGAGACCTCGAAGTCCAGGCCATTCGAATTCATGAACCGGGTCTACGCGGAAGCAGCCGACGTGTCGGGTCTCCGGCCGAGCCCGGCGTCCAAGGCCATGGTCGGCATCCGTGGAGCGGGAACGTTGAGGTTCCTTCTGCAGGGAATCGGGCGCCTGCGGCGCGCCGAGACTGAAGCTCAGGCGCGACGCGCGCTCGAGGACTTCGAGCTCGGCTGCCGGACCGAGCCCGAGGCCGCCGAACCCCGCGCGTGGCTGGCCCTGGCGCAGCACAAGATGTACCTGCTTTCGCACGACGCTTCGTGGCTGACGAAAGAAGAGGCGTCGGCGCGAGAAGCCGTTGGACTCGACAGCAACTCAGCCGTCGCGCACCGGGCGCTGGCCACAGCACTCGCGACCAAGAGGGACTTCGAAGGCTCACTCGTGCAGCTGCAGCGCACCTGTGCGCTGGATCCCACCGACGACGATTCCTA
>DASTBI010000143.1 GCA_035712145.1 Candidatus Eisenbacteria bacterium
CCTGCAAGATGCCGTGGACGCGGTGGTCGCGGGGAAGGCGGTGGCCACGCAGGAGACCAAGGCCCTCGGCTGCTCGATCAAGTTCCGCTCGCGCAGCTGAGCAAGGCGACCAAGGGGTGCGCGGCCATGCCGCGCGCCCCACGGCTTCCTAGTAGGAGGGCGGGCTCCAGCGTTCGTGAGTGGTCGCGCCGGTCGGCTCGAGCGGCTCGATCAACTTAGCGGCGATCAATCGGTCCAGGACTCCGCGCGCTTCCCTGAGGCTGAGGTCACAGGCCTCGAGCGTCGGCTGGAGCTCGGCCAGGCTGAGGGCGCCCCCCGCCATGTCTTCGAGCAGGATGCCGTCGCCGGAGCGGACGTTGAGGCTCGCGGCCCACTCCTGCTTCGCTCGGTCCAAAGCCGTGCGGGCGTCCGGGGCTTGCTGCGCGGCGGCCATCATTTCGCGATAACGGCTGGCGGCCTGGACTCCAGCCTCCGTGGTGCGGAAGCGATGACGCGGCTTCCATGGCGCAACGCGCTCGGGGTTTCTCCAGTCGTGACTCACGGCCGAACCAACCTACCAGGAGTGCCGTGAGAACCCTAGCGCCAGGCGAAGCGCTTCACTAGTCTCTCGCCCCATGTCCAAGGCCGCCTCGCCCGTGACGTTGTCGATCGACATCGGCGGCACCGGCATCAAGGCCATGCTGCTCGATCGGCGCGGGCACCCAGTCAGCGAACGCGAGCGGGAGAAGACTCCGCGTCCCGCCACCCCCCATCGCGTGCTCGACGTCGTGGCGATCCTCGCGCAGCGGCTCGCGGGATTCGACCGAGTCTCCGTCGGATTCCCGGGCGTGCTGACCGAGGGCCAGGTCCGGACCGCCGCCAATCTGCATCCGTCCTGGATCGGCCGCCGACCCGCGCCGCTCCTGCGCCAGGCTCTGCGAAAGCCGGTTCGCGTGGCCAACGACGCGGACATGCAGGGTCTCGGAATCGTGGACGGCCGGGGCGTGGAGCTGCTGGTGACGATGGGCACCGGCATCGGATCGGCGCTCTTCCTCGAGGGCCGGCTGATTCCCAACCTCGAGCTCGGGCACCATCCGTTCCGCCGCGGACAGACCTACGAGCAACAGCTGGGCGACAAGACCATGTTGCGGATCGGAAGGAGACGCTGGAACCGCCGTGTGAGCAAGGCCGTGGAGCTGTGGCGTCAGACCTTCAACCCACGCCGCCTCTACCTGGGCGGCGGGAACGCGCGGCTCATCTCCATTCGGTTACCGGCGGACGTGCGCGTCACCAGCAACGTGGCGGGCCTGCTGGGCGGGATCAGGCTGTGGAACGAGCCCGACCCCGCCCTCCGCCGTTAGCGGACTCCGAGTAGCTCGACCTCGAAGATCAGCGTCGCGTTCGGCGGTATCGGACCGCCCGGCGTGCCTTGCGCGCCGTAACCGAGATCCGGGGGGATGGTGAGCTTGCGCTTGCCGCCCACCTTCATGCCCGCGACGCCTTCGTCCCAGCCTTTGATGACGCCACCTTGGCCGAGCACGAATTCGAACGGCTGCCCGCGATCGAGCGAGCTGTCGAACTTCGTGTTGTCGGTGAGCCAGCCGGTGTAGTGCACCGAGACCGTCTTGCCCTTCTCGGCCGTGGCGCCGGTGCCGATCACCATCTCCTCCATTCGCAGACCGGAGGCCGTGGTGACCGGTGCGCCACCCGCGGTGGGAGTCGACGACGTGGCCGCCGGGGGCGCGGAGCTCACCGCTTCGGTCGACGTCGTCGTTGTGGTTTCGGTGGTCGAGCTCTGCTGACAGCTGGTCGCCGCCAGCACGAGTAGGACGGCGAGAGAACGGTACGCGAACGGCATCGAAGCGCTCCTTGCGTGGGATGTCGAAGGGGGGAGTGAGGAGTGAGAACGAAGGACGCTCCCACAATCATCCCCGGCCTTCAAGCCGCTCGTTATGGTATTGTTCTGGGCCTTGTTTTCGCGCGCGCGACCCCCGACATGACCGACCCATCCCGCTTCGCTTCAGCCCGGATCCCGCCAGCGCTCATCGGTATCCTGCTGTTAGGCGCCCTGACCTCGCTTCCGCGACAAGGCCGGGCGCAGTCTGCCGACTCGATCCAGGTCTCTCCGGCCGCCACGGACTCCAGCGCGCTCTCGCCGACCGCCGCTTCCGACTCGATTTCCACCGCCACCGGCGCCGCGGCGGCCGAAGCCTTGACCGGCCTCGGCTACGAGAACGTGACCGTGGCCGCGGAGCCGGACAGTGCGGGCACGCAGCGGGTGGCGTACGAGAACCGGCGCTACCGGCACCTCGCCGCGGAGCTTGGCCATACTTCGCGCGCCATCGCCACGCCGGCGCGGGTCTTCGAGCGTCGGCTCGGCATGGCTTCGGCCGCCATCGACATCTCCGCCGACGGCAGCCTTCCCTCCCACGTGGTCTATCCGAGCGAGGGAGGATTCCCTGCCACCCCCGCGGGTCCTCTGCTGCGGCCGACGCGCAAGACCCTCGATCTCCTCGTCGGGCCGCTCTTCGCTTACGAGCTTCCGCGGTTCTTCACCGAGACCCAGGTGCGGATCGAGCTGCAGCCCGAGCTGCGCTTCAATCCCTGGCCCGGAGGCCGTGGCCGGCTGGCGATGGTGATTCCGATTCGGAACGACTTCGAGCCCGACAGCCTCCACCCCGACATCGATCGGGTTCGCCCTGGTCCCATGTTGTTCGAGCAGTACGGATGGGCTCGGGGCGCGGCGCTGGTCTCGGCGTGCGGCGGGATCTTCGGCTTCAACCGCTACGGGCTCTCGTTCGGAGTCGCGCGGCCTTTGCGCGGAGGAGAGATCCTCCTCGACAGCCAGGCCGACGTGACCGGTTTCATCGCCGCCTCGGACAGCGGCCTCACCTACTCCACGCTCGGTCGCTGGACGGGCTACCTGGGCGTGGCGTATCGGCCCCCCAGGCTCGGCCTGAACGTGCGATTGCGAGCCTCGCGGTTCCTCGAGGGAGACCAGGGATTCGAGGTCGAAGCCTCGAGACTGATGGGCGATTTCGAAGTGAGCTTCACCCTCCAGACGGTCCGCGTCGAGGGCTCCGACGGCATCCCGTCCAGCACGGTGAGGAACGGCGTGGTGAAGTTGACCGTTCCCATCCCCCCCATGGAGCGTCCCACCGGCCAGACCATCCGCATCCTGCCGGTCGATCGCTACACGTTCAGCTACCGCGAGGAGTCGCTGCCGGTAGGGATCCCGGTGGCCAACGTGGCTTCCCGCGAGGAGTTCCTCAGGCAGCTGGACCGGTCGGCGATGAACTCCGAGCCTGACCGGTGGGAGGCGGCCAGGGCGGGCCGGAAGTACTCGCGCCCTCAGAACGTGGGAAGGTCCTGGGTGTCGATGGTCGGCATGAGCGGCTTCATCAACACCCCTTGGGCGGGCGTACTCCCAGACAAGGCCGTCGAGTTCGGATACAACAAGATCCCCAAGGAGGCCGCCTACAGCTACCGGGACCAGCACACGAATGAGGTCTACTACGGGGCTCTAGGGTTCCTTCCACACTTCGAGGTGGGTCTGCGGTGGACCGTGATTCCTGGGTCGAGGCCCTTCGAGGACATCCTCCCCGAATCCGACTACACCGATCGTGACCGCATGTTCAGCGCCCGGCTCGAAATCCTCGAGGCGAAGCGAAATCGGCCGGGCCTCGCGGTCGGGGTCGAGGACTTCCACGGGACCCGGCGTTTCCACTCTTCCTACGCCGTGATTGGAATGCCTTTGGAGATTTACCGTTTGCAAAACCGTGTCACATTGGGCTATGCTCCATACGTCTTTAGGACGCAGGGCAGGACCCTCGATGGCTTGTTCGGAGCTTGTGAGGTGTCCTTCAAAGGCCGCGTCGTCGCCGCGATCGAGTACGACTCCGAGAAACCCAACGCTTCTCTGGGTATGGACCTCGGGTGGGGATTCAAGGCGCGAGCTGCACTGTTCGACCTGAAGCACGTAGGTGTAGGCGCAGGCTGGTACAGAGCGCTTTGATTCGGAGGTTGTCGGCAGGTCACGGACGTGCCTGCCACAGCGAACCAGGGATGGAGAGCGCGGCGCAGATGGACTCCCCTTCTGCACCTCGCGCGTAAGGAGGAAGCCCATGCAGCATGCTCGACCCAACCGACTTCGCCGCGCTGTTGCTTATGCTGCGCTTGCGGCGATGCTCGGCCTCGTCGCTCTCACCCTGTCCCAGTGCACGTTGGTGGGCGACAGCCTTACGGGTATGGAACTCAATGGCGTCGGTCCGACTTCGTGCGTGAAGCAGTGCAACGATTTCTATGCGATCGCTTACAAGCGTGAGCAGAAGATCCACGACACGAACAACGACATCTGCCAGGCGCTGCCGATGCCGCAGAAGGCCGAGTGTCTCGACAACGAGACGGCTCGCCACGAAGCTGCGAAGGCTGCGCTTGCTGCCGGCAAGACCGATTGTCAGAACGGCTGCCACCGTCAGGGAGCCGGTTCTGCCGGTTGAGCTTCAAGTGTCGCGCCGGTTGTGACGAACGGCCGGCGCGACAATCCAAGTCGTCCGAGTCGTTACCAACCCAGGAACTGCATCGGGCGAGCGTATTGACGTTGTAGAGCCTGCTAAACCACCCCTTCGTTTGGAGGCCATCGTCATGAAGCAAGCTCTCGCGCCCAAGGTTGCTTGGGTTCTAGGAGCGGTCGTTCTCCTTGGATTGTTTGCGCTCGCCGGCTGCACGCTGATCGGTGACAACGTCACCGGTGTCAAGGCCGGAGCTGGACCGACCACGTGCGTCAAGCAGTGCAACGACCTCTACAAGGTGCTGTACAACGAGGAGCAGAAGACGCATCAGACGAACCAGGAAGCTTGCCAGGCGCTCGCTCAGCCCGACAAGGCGACGTGCTTGGACAGCGAGACGGCTCGTCATGAAGCGGCCAAGGCTTCGCTCGCCGCGGGCAAGACCGAGTGCCAGAACAACTGCCACCGGCAGGGTTCTGGATCCGCCGGCTAGTCCTCGTGAGCCAAAGGCGTCGCGTTCGGATCTCGGCGGACGCGACGCCTTCCAGCCCGGGCAGTCGCCCGGGTGATCGAAGCAGAAATAGCAGAGCCTGCTAATCACCAACTCAGTATGGAGGTCACCATGAAGCATGCTCGACTCTCGAAGTCCCTCTGGGCTCTGGGCGCGGTCGCGATCGTGGCCATGATCGCGTTTGCCGGCTGTACCTTCGTCGGTGACAACATCACCGGTGTCAAGGCCGGCGCTGGCCCGACCAGCTGCGTGAAGCAGTGCAACGACCTGTACAAGACGCTGTACGACCAGGAGCAGAAGACGCATCAGACGAACGTCGAGACTTGCCAGGCCCAGTCACAGCCGGACAGGGGCGAGTGCTTGGCGGCTGAGGATGCTCGGCACACCTCCGCGCAGGCGTCTCTGGGCGCCGGCAAGATCGAGTGCCAGAACAACTGCCACCGCCAGGGCGCTGGCTCGGCAGGCTAGTCGACAATCCGTGACCGCTGCCTTCATGGGCAGCGGGTATCGAGCACCGCCGCGCCCCTCCCACGGGAAGGGCGCGGCGTTTGATTCCAGGCCGCAGTGGTACGCCACATGCTGGACGACCGGGTGTAGACGTGCTGCGGGTACGTGGAGCTTGCAACTGCCCCTTCGGAATGGAGGTCACCATGAAGCACGCTCGACTCTCGCGGACCAGCGCCCCTCGGGTGTTCGCTGCGGTCGCGGCCCTTGTCCTCCTGAGCGCCCTCGCCGCTTGTACGATGGTCGGGGAAAGGATGACCGGGGTTAGGCTCGATGACGGTCCGACGAGCTGTGTCAAGGACTGCAACGATTTCTACAAAGGCGAGTACGATCGGGAGCAAAAGCTTCATCTGAGCAACGTCGAGGCCTGTCAAGTCCTCGAGCAGCCCGCCAAGGTCGAGTGTCTCGAGAGCGAGGCGGCTCGCCACGAGGCTGCCATGGTCTCTCTGAGCGCCGGCAAGACCGAGTGTCAGAACACCTGCCACCGGCAAGGGGCGGGCACGGCAGGCTAGGTTCTCGACCGCCTACGCTGTGGACGAATGGGAGGACGGGTGCTTACCCCGTCCTCTCTTTCTTTGGCTCCGGATCGAGGGTGCTGCGTTGACAGCCACGGGCCATTGCTTTAGACCTCCCCGGACTCGTCCCCCAAGGAGGGATGCCGCATGGGCGAAGCCACTCGCGTCGTCGCGCGCTTCGGCGACGGCAAGGTTCTGAAGGGCACCACGCAGGACTTCTTTCCCAACCGGCCGAGCTTCCATCTCCTTCCGGCCGACGGCGGCGCGAGCATCGAGATCCGCTGCAAGCAGCTCAAGGCCCTGTTCTTCGTCAAGACCTTCGAAGGAGACCGCCAACGCAAGGACGTGCGGGGGTTCGTCACCGCCCCCGCCGAGACGGCGCAGGGCAAGAAGATCGCCGTTCGCTTCAAGGATGCCGAGGTGATCTGCGGCTATTCGCTCTCCTACACGCCGGACCGCGAGGGCTTCTTCATCTTTCCGGCCGACGGCGGCAGCAACAACCTGCGGATCTACGTGGTCACCGCCTCCACGACCGAGGTGAAGGCCGGGCCCGCGGCCGAGGCGATGGCGCAGCGGCTGCTCGGTGCGGACGCATGATTCACGGCTCGCTCGACGGGTTCGCCTTGCGGCTTTCACGCGCGCTCGTTATGTTCGCCGCCCTTCCACCTGAATGCTGACTCGTCCAATGGAACTCTCATGACCGCATACAAGCACCGCCTGCGTCGCAAGCGTGCCAAGCTGACCGCCCGCAAGAAGAAGGCGAAGGCCAAGGCCGCTCGCAAGCCGCGCCGCTGATCGGCGCGCGCTGGGGCAAGACCTCCTCGATCTAGCTGATGTCGAGGTAACGCAGATCCAGGGGCCCGAAGAGCCCACCGCCCTGGCCGCCGAACAGCTCTTTCCCGCGCCGCAGGCTGTCCGAGGAAACGTCGAGGATGGGAGACGTGACGTCTTCGACCGCCGCCAGTCGCGAGGTGGTTGGAAGCGAGTAGCGCTCGCTCGCCAGGTAGTCCTCGAACTCGTCCAGCGTCCAGGCGAACAGCGCGTCGACCTCCCACACCAGGCGCACCTCCTTGCCGCGAGTCAGATCGGGAGGATCGTCGGGCCGGGTGGGGACGAGCACCCCGACCGCGCAGCAGTCGCAGCCGAACCAGAAATCCAGCTCCTTCGCGAGTTTCAGATTGGCCGCCACGCGCGCCTCGGTGGGCGCGTCCTTCCACACGTTGGTGAGCAGCTCGCTGATCGCGAACAGGAACCTGAGGAGCGCCATCGGATCGTCGCTCGAAGCGCCGCGCAGACCGGTCCCGAGCACGCGGATGTTACGGATCGCTTCGAGCCGGACCCACGGTGAGCGCCGATTGACCAGGGCGCCGAGGTTCATGAGGCTGCCTTCCAGGCGTTCGCGCGCCACCGCCAGGACTTCGTCGAACGTACCCTGGCCTTTTTCGAGAAAGTCGACCGTCCGCCGCATGGCCTGATTGAGAGGGAGATACGAGGAGCGCAGCGTGCCCCAGTCCTCCGTCAGCCGTTGCTTGGCGATGACGTCCCAATCGGCCATCCGAGGTTCTCCTTGTCGTGAAGTCGAAGCGGCGCGACAGCCGCAGTATAGCCAGCGTCCCTGAAGGGTCCAAACGCTGGTCCATATCACGTGCCGAGGGTGGTGTCGGAATCGCGAGACTGGCCGCTGTGCTATCGTCGGCGGCCTTCTCGAGGCCCTCCCCCCGCTCAGGAGCCGTGATGCCCGACCCTCGTTCCAAGCGTCTCGCCGATCTGATCGTGACTCACTCGCTCGAGCTTCGGGCGGGCGAAGCGGTGCTGATCGAGGCGTTCGACGTCGCCGACGGATTGGTCCTCGATCTGATCGAGTCGATGCACGCCGTGGGCGCCCTGCCTCTGGTGTCGATCCGCTCCAACTCGATCATTCGCGCTCAGCTCCGTGGCGCCAGCGAAGCCTTCGTGCAGCGCATGGCGGCGGTCGAGCTGTCGCAGATGGAACAGGTCCAGGCCTACGTCGGCATCCGGGGCATGCCCAACGTCTCCGAGCTCGCGGATGTTCCCGGCGACCGCATGGACCTCTACCTCAAGAACGTGGTGAAGCCGGTGCATCTCGAGTACCGGGTCGAGAAGACGCGTTGGGTGGTCCTGCGTTATCCAAACCCGAGCATGGCGCAGCTCGCGGGCATGAGCACCCGTGCCTTCGAGGACTTCTTCTATCAGGTGTGCACGCTCGACTACGGCCGGATGGCCGAGGCCATGGAACCCCTGAAGCGGCGAATGGAGAGCACCGACCGCGTCCGCATCAAGGGGCCGGGCACCGATCTTCAGTTCAGCATCCGCGGGATGCCGGCGGTCAAGTGCGAAGGCCGCCGGAATCTCCCGGACGGCGAGTGCTATACGGCTCCGGTGAAGGACTCGGTGCACGGCACGATCGCCTACAACACGCCGTCGCTCTACATGGGAACGACGTTCGAGGGCGTGCGCTTCACCTTCGAAGGTGGCCGCATCGTCGAAGCGCACGGCACGCCGCCCCGGCGGCTCGAGGAGATCCTGGGCAGCGACGACGGGGCGCGCTACGTCGGCGAGTTCTCGCTCGGCTTCCACCCGTACATCACCCGGCCCATGAAGGACACGCTCTTCGACGAGAAGATCGCGGGCTCGCTCCACCTCACGCCGGGAAACGCCTACTCGATTGCCGACAACGGCAATCGCTCGCGCATCCACTGGGACCTGGTATTGATCCAGACGCCCGAGTTCGGCGGCGGCGAGGTGTGGTTCGACGACGAGTGCGTTCGCCGGCACGGCCGCTTCGTGGTCCCGGAGCTCGAGGAGCTCAATCCCGAGCGCCTCGGCGCCTGAACGCTCGCGGTGATCCACCTCCAGGGCTGTGCCTGCTCCTTCGGGCCGCGCGTGCTGTTCGAAGGCGTCGACTGGACCATCGGCCCAGGCGACCGCATGGCGCTCGTCGGTCCCAACGGCGCGGGCAAGACCACGCTTCTGCGCCTCACGATCGGTGAGCTGACGCCGGACCGCGGCACCCGCGTGATGGCCAAAGGGTCGCGCATCGGCTACCTGCCCCAGGAAGCGGCCGAGCGTTTCGAAGGCACGGTGCTCGAGCGCGCGCTCGAGGCTCGCCGCGACGTCCAGCGGCTGCGCGAAGAGCTGGATGCTCTGCATCAGAAGCTGTCCGAATCGGGTCCGGATGACCCCGATCTGGCGCGCACGCTCGATCGCGCCGGCGAGCTGCAGCATCGACTGGAGCATCTGGCCGAGCACGCCATCGAGCCCGAAGCGCGCGCGATCCTCTCCGGGTTGGGGTTTGCCACCGCCGACCAGGAGCGTGCGCTATCAGAGTTCTCGGGAGGCTGGCGCATGCGCGCCGCGCTCGCGGCGCTGCTTCTCTCCGATCCCACCGTGCTGCTGCTCGACGAGCCCACCAATCACCTGGACCTGCCGGCCATGGAATGGCTCGAGGACTACCTCGAAGACTTCCTCGGTGGCCTCGTGGTGGTCTCCCATGACCGCGTCTTCCTGGACCGGGTGGCGACGGAGATCTGCGAGCTCGAGGGCGGGCGCTGGACGATCTACCCTTCCTCGAGCTTCACCCGGTACCTGGAGGAGAAGGAACGGCGCGAGGAGCAGCTCGAATCGCACAATCAACAGCTCGACCGCAAGATCGCCCAGCTCAACCGTTTCGTCGAGCGCTTCGGCGCCAAGAACACGAAGGCGACGCAGGCGCAGAGCAAGCGCAAGATGATCTCGCGCCTCGAGGCCGAGCGCGTCGTCATTCCGCGTCGCGCCAAGACCGTGCGGTTCCACTTCCCGGCGCCGCCTCACGCCGGAAGGAGCCTGCTCGAGCTGAAGGGCGCGGCGTTCAGCTACGGCCTGGGGGATGTCTTCCGCGACGCCGACGTGCGGATCGAGCGCGGCGAAAAGGTGGCCATCGTGGGCGCCAACGGCGCGGGAAAGACCACGCTGCTGCGCGTCCTGGCCGGGCAGCTCGATCCGAGGCTCGGCACGCGTGACGTCCCGCCGCTCACCCGCGCCGCGTACTTCGCGCAGCATGCCGCCGAGACGCTCGATCCGGACGCCACGGTGCTCGAGTCCCTGGAGCGCCAGGCTACCGCCGAGTGGCGTCCGCGGCTGCGTTCCCACCTCGGGCAGTTCCTGATGTCGGGAGACGATGTGTTCAAGCGCTGCCGCGTGCTGTCGGGCGGCGAGCGTCAGCGAGTCGCGCTGGCTCTCATTCTCCTGTCCCCGGCCAACCTGCTGCTCCTGGACGAGCCCACGCACCACCTCGACCTGGCCAGCAAGGAGGTGCTCGAAGAGGCGCTGGTCCAGTACCCGGGAGGCGTGGTGGTGGTCACCCACGATCGCTCGCTGATGGTTCGGGTGGCCACGCGGGTGATCGAGATCCGGGACGGCCGCGTGATCCCCTATCCCGGTGGCTATGCCGACTACGAGGCCGCGCGGCTCATGCGGGGGGCGGAAGCGAGCGCCAAGACCGAGGTCGCGGCGCCAAAATCGCCCGCCCGTCGTCCGCAGCCGGCTCCACGCAAGCCATCACCCGGAAAACGTGACGCCGGCCGCCGCGAGCGCGACGTGAAGCGCCTGGAGGCCGAGATCATGCAGCGCGAGTCGCGCATTCACGAGCTCGAGGCATCCCTGGCCGATCCCGAGATCTATCGGGACGGCGCCAGGGCTCGCGAGCTGCTGGCCGAGTACGAGCGACTGCGCAGCGAGAACGAGTCGCTGTGGCAGCGGCTCGAAGACCTCTAGGCCGCGGGATCTCCCGCCAGGAAGTCCAGGACCCGACGCTCGTACTCCTCGCGCTGCGCGATCCACGCACGGTTGTGCCGCGCATTGGGCACGCGCCACAGCGGATGACGACCGCCCGCCGCCTCCCACAGACGCTCCGAATGCCGCGGCGCGACCCGCTCGTCCTCCTCCGAATGAATGAAGAGCACGCGGCGCTCGCGCAACCGCGACGCGCACTCCACGACGTCGGTGGCGCACGGATCATGGCCGCTGGCGAGAATGCCCAGGCGGCGGACCATGGGAACGAAGGGCCAGCGAGGAAGGCGAAGGAAGCGGACGAGCATGTCGTCGACCGCCCCGCTGCCGGTGGCGAATGGGCAGTCGACGACGACCATCTCGGCATCCGGATGGTCGGCGGCGAGCATGAGCGCCACCGAGCCTCCGAGGGACTCCCCCATCACGCCCAGCCGGTCATTCGGCACGCGCCGCTTGAGCCAGCGCCACGCGGCCTCGACGTCCTCCCGCTCGTGGTGGCCGAGCGTCGTGGGCAGCCGCCGTCCGCGCCGCGACGAGCGGAAGTCGATGGCCAGCGCGCCGTACCCTGCCGCGCGCAGAAAACCGGCGTAGCGCCACATCCGGTGATGGGTGCGCCCGTAGCCGTGGAGCAGAAGCAGCGTGACGCCACGATTCCCGGGCAGATACCAGCCGGACAGTGCGTCATCGTCGGCGAGCGGGATGGTGACTTTTTCCGCCTCGTCGTCGAGATCGCGCGCGCCGCCGAGATCGCGCGGCACGGGGGGGTAGAGCGCCAGCCATGCCGCCGCGGCCGCCGCTCCGCCCACGAGCGTCGGAGCTCCGACCATGGTCATGGAGATCAGCAGCGGTTCCACGTCGCCTCCTCGCGCCGCCTCAGCGCTCGACCGAAAGCCCGCGCCGTCCGACGTACTCCGACTGCGGGCGGATCAGATGGTCCTCGGCGTGCTGCTCGATGACGTGAGCGCACCATCCCGCGACCCGTCCGCACGCGAACAGCGCGACGAAGGACTTGGGCGAGAGCCCCAGGGACTGCAGGACCAGCGCGGTATAGAACTCGACGTTGGTGCGGAGATTCCGGCCGGGCTTCTTTTCGTCCAGCAGCCGCAGGGCGACCTGCTCGACGCCGCGCGCGAGATCGAAGAGCCGCCGGTCCTCGAGCTGCGCGCCGGCCATCTGCTCGGCGACCCGGCTCAGCACCTCGGCGCGAGGGTCGCGCACCTTGTAGACCCGGTGGCCGAATCCCATGATGCGGCGCCCGGCCTCCAGCTCCTGGCGCAGCCAGCGCTCGGCGTTCTCGAGCGTCCCGATCTCTACCAGCATGTCGAGCACCGGTCCGGGAGCGCCGCCGTGGAGCGGTCCCTTGAGCGCACCGATCGCGCCGGTCACGGCGCTCACCATGTCGGAGCGCGTGCTGGCGATCACACGGCCGGCGAAGGTCGAGGCGTTCATGCCGTGATCGATCACGGTCACCCAGTAGGTGTCCAGCGCCTTGGCCGCCACCGAGTCGGGCTCCTTGCCCAGCACCATGTGGAGGAAGTTGGCGGCGTGCGACAGATCTTCGCGCGGTGGAATGGGCTCGAGACCCGCGGAGAGCCTGAGGTGGGCCGCGACCATGGTGGGGAATCGAGCGGTCACCATCTTGGCGGCGGCCAGATCCCCGGGCGGGGTGATGTCATCGGGATCGGCGAGATCCAGAGAGAGCGTGGCGCACGCCATGCGGAGCGCGTCGATCGGGGCGGCCGCGACCGCGGCCCTGAGCACCGACATGGTCTGCGGTGGCAGCTTCCGCGAGATCGCCATCTCGCGCTCGAGCATCCCCAGCTCGTCGCGGCTCGGCAGCGAGCCGCGCCAGAGGAGATACGCGGCTTCCTCGAAGCTGACGCGGCCGGCCAGCTCCTTGAGCTCGTAGCCGCCGATCACCAGCTGGCCCGCGCTGCCGTCGACGTGGGAAAGCCGCGTCCGGGCCGCGACCACCCCGTCCAGACCGCGAGGCACGGGGGTGCTGATGCTCGACATCCAGGCTCCTTTCACCGGGGAGGACGAACGACTATGGCATCGAGATCGGTCCGGTGGCAAACGGCGAAGGGAAGGCGTGCGGCTCAGGCGGCCGCGGCGAACCCATCGGAAGCGGCGCGACCGAGCGCGGCCCCCACCGCCTCGGAGACTTGCACGCTGGCGATCGCACTGGCGTTGACCAGGTGCACCGCGACCGGCGTGAGCAGTGCGAAGAACGCTCCACCTCCATTCATGAAGTCGGAGATGCGCTGGGACTCGCGCTCGAGCGGCATCCAGATGCGGCCGGCGAGCATGGTGCCGTCGCTCAGGAGCAGCTCCGCCGGCTCCTCTCGCCATGGCTTGAAGCCGCGAGCGAAGACGTCGCTCTGAACCACCTGTCGTCCGGCCGTCACCCGTGTGACGCGCTGCTTGTTGACGAGGTGGATGCGCCCTTCGGGCCCGACCGCGACCGGAAGGAAGCGCGCCGACTCGTTGAGCTTCTCGAGCAGCGTCTGGTGCTGGTTCCCGGCCGCGTCGAGATCGAGAAAGATCGACCCCAAAAGGCCAGCCAGGTCGCTCGACCAGAGCGTGACCGGAATGCGACGTTTGGGAATGTAGTGGTCCATGGCCTCCTCGCGAGGCGCGGCATCGTGCAAGCCGCGTGCCCTGGAGGACGCGGGCCTGGGCGTGCCGCCGGACTGGGACACCGTCGCGCTTCGTTGCGAACTGCATGATCGCCTCGGCCGCCGAAGCGCGTTTCGCGCTGGCCTGCGCGGAGATGCCCGTCCGGCTATACTCCGCCGCTCCTCGGCCTCCGCGGCCGATCCCTTCCACCCTCGCGCCGAATCGTGCACGACGACCCGTCCACAGACCCGGACACGACCGCAGTGCCCGCTCCCCTTCCTTCGTCGCAACCCGGCCTGGTGAGGGGAGCCTTCTTCGTGTCCGGCGCCGTCAGTCTCGTCTATCAGGTGTTGTGGATGCGCGAGCTCGGCCTGCTCTTCGGCAACACGGCTCAAGCCGGCGCGACCACCTTGACCGCGTTCTTCCTGGGCTTGGCACTGGGAGGCTTCGCCGCGGGCAAGATCGCGCCTCGACTCGGGAACCCGCTGCGCGCCTACGGCTGGATCGAGATCGGCGTCGCCGTCACCGCGGTTGCGTACTTCGGACTCATGAGCCTCTACGGCGCCATCGTGCCGGCCCTGTTCCGAAGTCTAGGCAGCAGGCCGGAGCTGTTCCTGCTCGCCAAGTTCGGACTCGGCATACTGGTGCTCCTTCCGCCCTCGTGCCTGATCGGTGCCACGCTCCCGCTCGTCGGCGAGCACATCGTGCGCGGGCGAGATACGCTGGGACGCGGTGGCACGATCCTCTATGCCCTCAATACGCTGGGCGCGGCCCTCGGGGCACTCGCCGCGGGGTTCTTCCTGCCGCTCGCGCTCGGCTTCCGCGGCGCGTATGCCGTCGCGATCGCTTCGAACCTGGTTCTCGGCATCGTGCTCATCGTGGCGGCCCGGACCTCGGGCCCGCCGGCCGACGCCTCGGCCGCGGCTCACACGCCCCACTCACAGCTCACGTCGATCTCCTGGACGCGGGTGCGCGTGCTCGCCTTTCTCAGCGGGCTCGTGACGCTGGCGCTCGAGGTCCTCTGGACGCGGATGTTCTCCCAGGTGCTGCACAACTCGGTCTACACCTTCTCCATCATCCTCGTCATCTTCCTGGTCGCGCTCGCCCTCGGCTCGCTCCTCGCTCATCGCCTGATCGGGTCCTCGCGCGAGCCTTCCAACGTCCTCGCGCTGCTGCTCGGCGCCGGCGCCGTGCTCACCAGCGTCTCGCCCTGGCTCTTCTTCGCGCTGACGGGCGGACTGCGCTACATCGCCGAGCAATCCGGATGGATCGCGTACCAGCTCACCGTGTTCACGCTGAGCGGCCTGGTGATGATGCCGGCGACCATCGCGCTCGGCACCGTGTTCCCCTATCTCCTCCGCCTCGGCGAGACGCCGGCGCGCAGCGCCGGTCGTACCGTGGGGGAGCTGGTCGCCATCAATACGCTCGGCGGCATCGCGGGCTCCTTGCTCGCGGGCTTCGCCTTCCTGTCATGGTTCGGCCTGTGGTCGAGCATTCGCCTGGTGGCGCTCGTGGCCATCGCCGGGCTACCGCTGATCGCGGTGCGGGGAAGCGCCGCCGGCCTGCGCTGGACCATGGCGGCCGCCTCGCTGGCGACCATCCTGATCACCGGGCTCGTTCGTCCGCCGGCGGTGCGTCTCGATCCCGCCGAGGAGGAGCGCCTGGTCGACCTGCGCGAGGGACCGGCCGGCACCGTGGCCGTGATCCAGAACGCCAACGGCCGGGTCATCAAGGTGAACAACCACTACACGCTCGGGGGCACCGCGGCGCTGCGCGACGAGCGCCGGCAAGGCATGCTGCCCCTCCTCCTCCATCCTCACCCGCGCGACGTCTACTACCTCGGCATGGGAACCGGGATCACCGCCAGCGCCGCCCTGGTCCCGGGTGTTTCGCGGATCACGGTGTGCGAGCTGGTCCCCGACGTGATCACCATGGCGCGCCGCCACTTCGGCCCCTACGTCGGCGAGCTGTTCACCGACCGCCGGGTGCGGCTCGTGGCGGAAGACGGACGCACGTTCCTGCGCGCGACCGACGAGCGATTCGACGTGATCATCTCGGATCTGTTCGTGCCGTGGGAGGCGCGTACGGGCAGTCTCTATAGCCTCGAGCACTTCCGTTCCGCCCGCGACCATCTCCTGCCAGGAGGCGTGTTCGCGCAATGGCTGCCGCTCTATCAGCTTTCGCGCCGGGAATTCCAGATCATCGCGCGCACCATGCTGGAGGTCTTTCCACACGTGACCGTGTGGCGCGGCGATCTGGCCGTCACCACGCCCACCATGGCGCTGGTCGGACGGCTGGACGGCGCCCCGCTCGATCCCGAGATGGTCGTGCGCCGCCTCCGCGAAGTGCCGGACCCTTACCTGCTCGTCGGACACGGCCCGCGCGCCGCGCCGATCATGTGGTCCTACGTCGGCAATCTCGAAGCGGCCCAGTCACTGGTGAGATCGGCGCCGCTCAACACCGACGACCGTCCGCTCATCGAGTACCTGGCGCCTGTGACGCACCGCCGCGCCTCCGGCAAGCGGGCGTCGTTCCTCATTCGCGACCAGCTCGTCGATCTGTGCGGCGACTTCCTGCGCCGCGTGCCGCCCAACCAGGATCCCTATCTCGGCCGGCTCATGGATTCGGAGCGCGGCTTCGCCGTGGCGGGCTTCTATACGCTCGAAGCGGCCGTCGCGCGCCGCATGAATCGTACCGCGGATGCCGACAGCGCCGACCTCAGGCTGCAGAGCCTGCTCAAGGAACTGTTCCGAACGCGCGTCAGCGAGGAGTGACGCTGGCGACCCGGAAGCGGAACGAGTAGGTGCGTGGCCGGTCCTCCACGATGAACACCAGATCCACGCCGAACGCGCGATCGGTGTACTGCGGGGCGGTGGCATCCTCGGGCAGCAGAGGACGATGCAGCTGGGTGCTTCGCCCGGCCGGATCGTAGAGGTAGTTCATGGGGAACATCGAGTCCCCGAAGCGCTGCAGGCCGGCGATCTGGGTGCTGGGCTGGGACTGGAAACGGTCCTCCCAGCGGGTCGTGTTGTGCGCCACCTTGTCGGAACCGCCGGTCGGGGCGTAGAAGACCGATCGGTCCCAGTCGAGCGTCACGACACGGTTCTGCCGGTTCTCGACCTGGAAGTAGAGCGCGTCAGGACCGGGCTTGAAGTAGAAGGAGAGGTCCCGGTCCTGGTAGTTGAATCCGCTGCCGCCGGGTTCGGTCATTCGGAAGCGGTAGACGTAAGGCGAGGTCGACGAGCCGGGAATCGACTCCACCGAGTCCTTGGCGCCCCCGGTGACCTCGGTGTTCAGGCGCCCCTCGGGAGCGACACTCATTCCTCCCGAGGCGGGAACCTCGGGGGCCGGGCCGGTTCCCGCGGCACAGCCGGTCACCGCGGCGGCGGCGAGGACCGCGGCGAGTCGCGCACGTAGGCTGTTCACGGCGGAGAGCCTAGGGGGCTCTGGCGATTCCCGTCAAACCGGACCCTGGAGGACCGCTCGCAGGGCGCCCTCCAGGTCGGGATGGGTGAATCGAAAGCCGTCCTCCTCGAGCCGGCGGGGCAGGACGCGAGCGCTCGCGAGGATGGCCGCGTCCGCCATCTCCCCGAGCACCATCCGCAGGACGAACGCGGGCGCGGGCACGATGGCCGGCCTTCTCGAGACCCGGCCCAGGACAAGAGCGAAGTCCTTCTGGCGCAGGGGCTGCGGGGCGACGACATTGACGGGGCCTGCGAGCGAGGGACGCTCGAGCGCCCTCTCGAGCACGGCCACGACGTCGTCGATGGTCACCCAGCTCCAGAACTGCCGTCCGCTCCCGAGCGGCCCACCGAGACCGAGCCGGGCCGGAATCAAGAGGCGAGGAAGGGCGCCTCCCTCCCGCGCCAGCACCAGGCCGAGCCTCAGGCTCACGGTCCGGCAGCCGGCGGCCTTCAACGGATCGCTCGCCGCCTCCCAAGCCTGCGCCAGATCGGGAAAGAAGCCTTCACCCGGCGGGCTCGATTCATCGAGCACCTCGTCCCCGCGATCACCATAGATGCCGATGCCCGAAGTGCCGACCATGGCGCGAGGCGGGGCAGCGGACTCGGCGAGTCGTTGGCTGAGTGCACGCGACGCGTCGACACGGCTCGACCAGATCCGTCGCTTGTTCTCTTTCGTCCAGCGCGGACCGTCAATCGACTGTCCGGCGAGATACACGACGCCATCCAGCGGCGGCGACGGATCCAGGCGGCCGGTCTCGGGCGTCCAGCGGACCTCGTCGCTCGAGACCACGGCGCGCCGCACGGCGCGCACCACCGTGTGTCCAGCCCGCCGGAGCCGCGGCACGAGCCGCGAGCCGATCAGCCCGCCGGCGCCCGTGACCAGGATCCGCCCAGTCCGGGGCGGGCTAGAGATCAGGCCGGCGCCTTCCGCGTGAGGTGGTCGCTGAAGGCTTTCAGGAAGTCCACGGGCACCGGGAAGATGGTCGTGGAGTTGTTCTCGGTGGCGATCTCCGCGAGCGTCTGCAAATAGCGCAACTGGAGTGCTACGGGCTCGCGGCCGATGACGGCGGCCGCTTCGGCCAGGCGCGCCGCGGCCTGATACTCACCCTCGGCGTTGATGACCTTGGCGCGGCGCTCGCGCTCCGCTTCGGCCTGGCGCGCGATCGCGCGCTGCATCTCCTGCGGAAGGTCGACGTTCTTCACCTCGACGGTCGAGACCTTGACGCCCCACGGCTCCGTCTGGCGATCGATCACCTGCTGCAGGGCCTGGTTGAGCTTCTCGCGCTCCGACAGGAGCTCGTCGAGCTCGGCTTGCCCGAGGATCGAGCGCAGCGTGGTCTGGGCGATCTGCGACGTGGCGTAGAGGTAGTTCTCGACCTGCACCACCGCCTCCTGCGACGACACGACCCGAAAGTAGATCACCGCGTTCACCTTCACCGTCACGTTGTCGCGCGTGATGATGTCCTGCGGCGGCACGTCCATCGTCACGGTACGGAGTCCCACCTTCACCGCCCGATCCACCAGAGGAATCAGCAGGACCAGGCCTGGGCCCCGCTCTCCCACCAGTCTTCCCAGCCGAAACACCACCAGCCGCTCGTACTCGCGCACGACGCGGATCGCGTTGGCGAGGATGACCAGTCCGAGAAAGAGGAGGAAGAACAACAACGAGCCGGCGAAGGTCAACATGGGTGCGCCTCCTTGGCCAAGGGGCGAACGGTGAGCCGCAGTCCGCTCATCCCCGTGATCTCCACGTACGCGCCGGGTTCGACCGGCGTCTCCGAAACCGCGCTCCACAGCTCGTCGCCAACTCTCACCTGACCATCGGGCCTCAGGCCGTCCAGCGCGACCGCGCGCATGCCGACGAGTCCCTGGCGGCCGGTGGTCACCTTCCGGCGCTGTGCTTTGATCCCCGCGCCGATCAGGAAGGCGAAGAACCCGGTGGTCGCGATCGTGGCCGCCGCGATCGTCGCCCACGAGAGCCGCGGTCCGGGGCCGCTGGGCTCGAACAGGATCACCGAGCCGAGCACGAGCGCAAGCACACCTCCCGCCGTCAGCAGGCCATTCGTGGCCACCTTGATCTCGGCCACGAAGAACACGATCGCCAGGGCGATCAGAGCCAGGCCCGCGTAGTTCACCGGAAGCACCGAGAACGCCAGGAAGGCGAGGATGAGACAGATCGCGCCCACCACGCCCGGCAGGATCGCGCCGGGATTCTGGAGCTCGAACAGCATGCCGTAGAACCCCAGCATCATCAGGATGTACGCGACGTTGGGATCGGCGATGAGCGCCAGCAGACGCTGGCGGAAGCCGGGCTCGATGCGATCGCTGGGCAGGCCTTTCACCCGCAGGCGCCGCACCTCGGCGCCGCGGCGCCACTCGCGACCGTCCGCCTTGGCCAGGAATTCGTCCAACGAGTCGGTCACGAAGTCCACGATGCGCAGCTCGACCGCCTCCGTCTCGCTGGCGGCGACGGCATCGCGCACCGCACTCTCCGCCCAGCTCGCGTTGCGGCCGCGCTGCGCCGCCACGGTGCGGGCGAAGGCCGCGGCGTCGTTGGTAGCCTTGCGCGACAAGGTCGAGTCCATCCCGCCCTGCATGTTCACCGGTGTGGCGGCGCCGATGTTGGTGCCGGGCGACATGGCGGCGACGTCTCCGGCCATGACCACGAACACTCCGGCGGAGGCCGCGCGGGCGCCTCCCGGCGTCACCCACATCAGCACGGGGACGGGTGAGGCCAGCAGGCTCTTGACCATGTCCCGCATGCTGGTCTCCAAGCCGCCCGGAGTGTCGACCTCGACGACCAGGGCCTCGTAACGCTGTGCGTGCGCGCGAGCCAAAGCGCTCTTCAGCGCCTCCGCGGTCACCGGCGAGACCGGACCTTCGAGCCGCATGACCAGCACGCGGCCTGCCCCCTTCGCACGCGGCGCCGTCTTGCTCGGCGCCGTCTGGCTCGGCGCCGTCATCGCGAGCAGCGCGAGCACGCCGATCGCGCCGCAGGCGAGCGCCCTCACGAGGAGGCTCCCGAGCGCCGCCGAAGCGCCGCTCGCCAGGCTTCGGGATATTGGACCCCGCTTCCCGTGTTGTAGATGACGATGCGCTCGTCGCGATGGACCTCGCCGCTCGCGAGCAGCTGACGCAACGCCGCCAGCGTGGCACCGCCTTCGGGACATGCCACGCAGCCTTCCAGCTCCGCCAGCTCCAGCATGCCGTCCAGTAGCGCCTCCTCGGCCACCGCGACCGCCGTGCCACGGCTCTCGCGGATGGCCTTCAGGATCAGGCTGTCGGCGAACGGAGAGGGAACGCGCAGTCCTGCGGCCAGCGTCTCCGCATCCTCCCACGGACGCGCGCGAGGCTGATTCTCCTCGAGCGCCCGCACGATCGGCGCGCACCCTCGCGCCTGCACCGAGATCAACCGCGGCATCGGATCCTGGATCCAGCCCAGCGCGGCCATCTCGAGGAAGGCGCGCCACATGCCCACCAGCCCCGTTCCGCCGCCGGTAGGATAGAAGATGACTTCCGGGAGCCGCCAGCCCGATTGCTCGGCGATCTCATAGCCCAGCGTCTTCTTGCCCTCGACGCGAAAAGGCTCGCGGAACGTGGCGACGTTCCACCACTCCGGCGCGGGCGCCCAGCTCAGGAGCTCGCGTCCCGCATCCGCGATCGTGCCGGGCACGAGCTTCACTTCGGCACCCAGTCCGAGCGTCTCGAGCACGAATGCCTCGGGCGTGCTCTCCGGCATGGTCACCCGGCAGCGCAGGCCCGCGGCCGCGGCATAGGCCGCGGCCGCCGCACCGGCATTGCCGGCGCTGGGCAGCGCGATCTGGTCCCGGCCGTATGCGATCGCGCCGTTGATCGCGAGCGCCAGCCCGCGAGCCTTGAAGGAGTGCGTGGGGTTGGAAGCCTCCTCCTTGAGCCACAGCGTGCGCATCCCGAGCGTCTCACCCAGGCGTTGGAGCGGACGGAGCGGCGTGCCACCTTCGCCCAGCCGCACCAGGGGGGCGTCCGCCGCGAAAGGCAGCACGGCCCGGTAACGCCAGAGATCCACGCCGAATCGTGCGAGATCGTCGCGTTTCACCTCGCGGGCGATGGCTTCGAGGTCGTAACGGGGCAGCAGCGGCCGCCCGCAGCTCGGACACACCGACGGCATCGAGATCGGATCGGTGGCGGCGCCGCAGTCGAGACACTCGAGCGTCCGCAGCCGCGATTGGAACGGCGTGGTGATTTTCACGCGCCTGGTCCGTCGCTTCGCGTCTCGCGCGCCGCTTCGGCGGCCAGCTCCGCCCTGAGCTTGAGGAAGGACGCGTAACGACGCTCGGCGATGCTTCCCCTCGCCACCGCCTCGCGGACCGCGCATCCGGGCTCGGACGCGTGAGCGCAATCGGCGAACCGGCAGCGTCCGAGCGCCGGGCGGAACTCCGGGTACGCGTGGTCCAGATCCGCCGGACCGATCCCCCACAGCCCGAATACGCGCACGCCGGGAGTGTCGACGAGCTCGATGTCGCTCTCGGGCTTGAGCAACCACGCCGCGGTCGTGGTGTGTCGTCCCTTGCCGGTCTTCGGATTCACGAGTCCTTCCTGCAGGTCCAGTCCGGGGACCATGGCATTGAGCAGCGTACTCTTGCCGACGCCCGAATGTCCCACGAACAGGCTGCGCCGTCCTCGGCACGCCGCGAGGAGCTCCGCCACCCCTTGCCCCGTTTTTCCGCTCACCGCGTGCCCTGCGTAGCCCGCCCTTGCGTAATCCGCGAGGATCGATGCCGACTCGCGCTCCGCAAGGCGCAGATCGACCTTGTTGAGCACCACTCGCGCGGGAATGCCGTCGTGCTCGGCCTGGCACAGAACGCGGTCCGCGAGGCCGGGACTGAACGGAGGGTCCGCGCAGGCGGCGACGTGCACCACCTGATCCAGGTTCGAGGCCACCACCTGACCGGCGCTCGCGCGCCCCGCGGCCCGGCGATGAAAGGCGTTGCGCCGCGGCGCGACCTCGGCGATCAGCACGTCCTTCTGATCGGCGCCGGCTCGTTCGCCGGGCTCGACCCTCGCCCGGTCTCCCACCACCACCGTGTTCCCGAGCGCCTTGCGGTGTCCCATCAGACGACCCCGCGCTCGAGCGCGTGTGATGGTTCCGTCTTCGAGGCGGACGAGGCAGCCGCCGAAGTCCACGCGCACGACATCGGCGTGAGCGCCCATCGTCGCCGTCACGCGCTCTCTAGCTCCAGCCTCCCGGCCCATGGAGCGGCAGGGTGATGGTGAAGCGAGCGCCCTGGCTCGGCTCGCTCTCGACGACGATCTGGCCCCCGTGGTTGGTGACGATGCGGTACGACGCGTAGAGCCCGAAGCCGTGGCCTTCGGCCTTGGTGGTGAAGTGAGGCTCGAACACCTTGCCCAGGAGCGCTGGAGGGATGCCCGGCCCCGAGTCCGAGACGGTCAATCGCACCAGGCGCTTGCGGTCGTCGTACTCCGTGCGGGTGGCAATGACGCGCCGCGGGGTCTGGTGCTCGCACATCGCGTCGGCGGCATTGATGTAGAGGTTCAGCAGCACCTGCTGGAGCTGCCCGGGATCGGCGCGCAGCGCGGGAATGTGGTTGGCCAGTCGAAGGTCCCACTCCACCGCGTCGAAGCGGTTCTGCGGCCGCACGAACTCGACCGAGCGCTGCACCAGCGCGTTCAGATCGACCTTCTCCACCTTGAGCTCCGCGCGCGAGAAATCCATCAGCCCTTTCGACATGGCTTCCACCCGCCGTGCCTGTTCGAGAATGATCTGCGAGTGGCGCCGGACGTTGCCGTACTGCTCCCGATCGGCCTCGCGGAGCAGCATCTGCGCCCGTCCGCTGACCGCCACCAGCTGGTTGCGCAGCTCGTGGCCGATCTCCGCGGCCATCTCGCCCTTGGCCGCCATGCGCTCGGAGTGGATCAGCATCTTCTGCGCGTTGCGCAGCTCCACGTAGCGGAGTGCGGATTCGTAGATGATGCGGAGCGGCACATAGAACATCAGGAGCCCCAGATACTGGACCGCGTGGAAGCAGACGACGACGGGCGGAATCAGCAGGAACGGCGCAAAGTTGTCGAACATCCGCTCGCGAACGAAGAACTCGTTCGCCATCACCTGCCAGAAGCCCCGCTGAGAAGACCACGCGATGGCCGCCGACACCAGGGCGCTGTTCACGAGGAAGTAGGCCGCCACGGTCGCGAAGAAGGCGGGCAGCACGCTGATCCAGTCTCCCGTTCCCTGTGGCGCGGGACCGCCCTGGAAGCCGTTCGCCGGAACGCCGAGCTTGACCGCCAGCAGCCCGGCCACCCACATCGTGATGGTCATCTGAGCCGCGTTGAACGTGCCGCGCTCGAGTGGCTTCTTCTGGATGAAGATGTTGGCGAACAGCGTGCTCACCGCGGCCATCCACATCGCCGCGTGCGGGCCCCAAAGCAGCAGGGCGGCGAGATTGGCCGTGGAAGCCACGCTGATCGTTCCGCCGCCGGCGCCCGTGGGGAACCACATGGTCTCGGCCGCGTAGCAGACCAAGGTCCAGGCGACGTAGTGCACCCAGAGCCTGGAGAGATCGGGCGGCAGATAGACCGCCATGAGGATCACGGCCGCGATCCACACGGCCGCGAGGTAGACCTTGAGACGCGGGCTCACCGCGCGCCCACCACCGCCGGCCGTACCCCGAGGCCGGGCTCCTGGCTGAGGCGGATCTCTCCTCGCGGCCCCGGCGCACCCGCGAACGGGTCATGGGCCAGCAGCCAGTGGCCGTCGAGGTCGAGGTGATCGGCCAGCGGCGCGAGCTGCGCCGCCGCCGACAGCGCGAGGCTCGACTCCACCATCGAGCCCAGCATGGTCTTCATGCCGTGCGCGCGGGCGACCACCAGCGTGCGGTGCATGCGGCGGATGCCGCCGGCCTTCATGAGCTTCACGTTCACGCCGTCGACCCGGCCGGCGAGCTTGGCCACGTCCGCTTCGTCGTGCACGCTTTCGTCGGCGAACACCGGGATGCCCACGCGATCGCGCACCCATCGCAGTCCATCGAGGTCGTGGCGCGCCACCGGCTGCTCGACGAGCTCGATGTCGAGCGGCTCGATGGCTCGCAGCACGCGCACCGCGTCGGCCGGCGACCATGCGGTGTTGGCGTCCACCCGCAGCTTCCCGCGGAAGCTCTTGCGGATCAGGCGCAGGTTCTCGACATCCTCCGGCCGCCCGAGCTTGACCTTGATGATCGGGAAGTCCTTGACCGTGTCGAGCTTCTTCTCCATCTCCTCGCGAGACGCCATTCCCAGCGTGACCGACGAGAGCGGGACCGTCGTCGGATCCAGACCGAGGAGCTTCCAGACCGGCACGCCGAGACGCCGCCCCACCCAGTCGTGCAGCGCGGTCTCGAGCGCGGCTCGTGCGGCGCGCTGGCCATCGAGCGCCTGGTCGAGCCGTCGCTCGATCGCTTCCAGCGCGAATGGATCGTCGCCGAGGTGCGGCGCCCAAAGCTCGAGCGCCGCTTCCACCAGCGAGCGCTGCTCTCCGTAGTAATGCGCGGGCGAGGCTTCGCCCAGCCCGCTGATGCCTTCGTGATCGATCCGCACCACCGTGTTCTCGTGTCCGCGCCCGCCGCCATGGGTGATGCGGAACTCGAACGCGGTCGAGAGATCGAGGCGTTCAATGGACAGACGCACGATGCCCTCCGCGCGGCGCGCGCCAGGATTCGACCGCATCGACCAGCACGCCGGGCCCCATGCGGACCGGATCCGTGGCCGGCAGACCGGTCTCGCGCGCCGCCGTCTCGATCGCCAGGCGCGCCTCTTGGTCGCTGAGCCCGTGCGTGTTGAGCGCCACCGCGGCGACCTTCGCCGGCGAGACCCACGAGGCGGCGGACTCGTAGACGAGGACCAGGTCGGCCAGAGGACGGATCTCCGGCTGCGAGTCGCTCTCCTCGGGCGATGCTCCCGGAACTCGCACGCGCTCTCGTCCAGCCTGGTGACACAGCACCATGATGCTCGGGCAAGCGCCGTGGAGCAGCGCGAGCGTCACTCCAGAGTAGCCGGGATGGTGGAGCGCTCCCTGACCTTCCACGACCACGACCTCGGCATCCCGCGCGGCTTCCAGCACTTGCTGCTCGACCACGCCGGCGGCGAAATCGCCGGGCACGGCGTCCACCGCCACGCCGTGATCGGCGATGAAGATCCCGGTCTGGCCGGTCGCCACGAAGGCGGTTTTCGTGCGGCGCGCCTCGAGGCCGCGCACCAGCTCGAGCGCCGCCGTCATCTTGCCGACGTTGCAGTCGGTGCCGACGGTGAGCACCACGAGTCTGTCGAGCGCGGCGGCGCGGCGGGCGGCCACGGGACGGACCGCCGGTGGGCGGCGCGCATCGAACAGCCGGACGTGATGGCGCTCGGCCAGCGCCGCGAGCTCGGGATCGTCGGCGAGGAAGACATGAAGGCCCGAGAGCACGTCCCAGCCTCGTTGGATCGCGTCCCGAACCATCCCGCGCCAATCCTCCTTGAGTCCACCGCCTTGAGGAGCGACGCCGATCAAGAGGCTGTCCGCGCCCTGAGCGGCGGCGGCCTCCAGATTCGCCACCACCGGGATCGATCCGCCCACACCCACGCACGCCTCGGCGGTCCGGCCGGCGGACGTCGAGTCCACGACCGCCGCCACCCGTTGCGGGCGATATCGCAGCATGCCGACCGCGGTCTTGGCGTCGAGCGGCGTGAAGCATCCCTCCGCCAGGAGCGCGAGCCGTCGAGCCGGTCCCTTCATGGGTTCATCGCAGCGACTCGTATACCTTGATGTAGCGGTCCACCATGTCGTTCACATCGAACTTCTGGCGCGCCACCTGACGTCCCCGCCGTCCCATCGTGCGGCGCAGCCGCTCGCTCTTCAGGAGACGCAGCACGGACGACACGAAGCCGTCGATCGAACGCGGATCGTGCAGAAAACCCGTCACGCCATGCTCCACCACTTCCGGCAGCCCGCCCAGATTCGAGGCCACGACCGGGACCTCGGCGCTCATCGCCTCCAGGGCCACGAGACCGAAGCTTTCGGAAGAGCTCGGCAATAGGAAAACATCGGCAAGTGGCAGCAATTCCTCCATACAGTCCTGGTTGCCGAGGAACAGGACGTCCCTCTGGATCTCCAGCTCGCGCGCGAGCTGCTCGGCGCCCGCTTTCTCCGGCCCGTCCCCGACCATGACCAGCTTGGCCGGCAGCTGCTTGCGCACTTCAGAAAAGATCTTGATCACCGCGCTGATGTTCTTGACTGGACGGAAGTTAGAGGCGTGCATGATGACGCTGGTGTGGGGCGGGGCGAGCCGCATGGCGGTGCGGCGGCGAGGGGTGAAGATCGAGGCGTCCACGAAGTTGTAGATCACCTCGATCGGCCGGGTGATCCCGAAGCTCTCCTCGGTGCGCTCCTTGAGAAAGCGGCTGACCGCCGTCACGCGGTCGCTCGACTGGATGGTGAACTGGGTGACCCGGAAGAAGGCCGGCTCCACTCCCACCACGGTGATGTCGGTTCCATGCAGCGTGGTCACCACGCCGAGCGAGCGCGGCTTGATCAGCTCCCGGGCCAGATACGCGCTGGCGGCGAAGGGCATCGCGTAGTGCACGTGCAGCAGGTCCAGATCGTAGTTCTCCGCCACCTCCACCATCTTGGTGGTGAGCGCCAGGTTGTACGGCGCCTGATCGAACACCGGATACGACGCAGGCAGCGCCTCGTGGAAGTAGATGTTGGACTCGAACGTGCGCAGACGGAACGGCAGACTGTGTGCGATGAAATGGACCTGGTAGCCGCGTCGCGCCAGCGCGAGCCCGAGCTCGGTGGCCACCACCCCGCTGCCGCCGAAGTGCGAATAGCAGGTGATGCCGACGCGCCGCGCGCGGCGCGCACGCTTCGCCCGCGGCGCCGAGGGACGCGCGCCATCGCCCGCTTTCGAGCGAGGCCGGCTCATCCGGGGGCCTCCTGGCCGCCGTCCGGCAGCAGCGCTCGCGCGTCACGCACGCCGAGCGGTCCTCGATGCCGGAACCCCTCTCCATAGCGAGCGCCGATCTGCGCTCCCAGCACGCGCGCGCGCGCTTCGACCTCGGCGAGGAAGTCGGGCGACGTCAGGTACGTCGACAGGCCGGGCCCTCCACCCACCTGGGTCTCGTGGGCGCGCAATGCCTCGATCCTTCGCTCCCACACCGGCGTGATGTCCACGACGATCGTGGGCGCGGGCGCGAGCGTCCGATAGGTGGCGAAGAGCAGGCGGCCCACGGAATGCCGGTCCGTGTCGGGATCCACCTTGGTGAGCCCGGCGAGCACACACGCCCGCGCCACCAGGCGCGAGGCCTCGACATGATCGGGATGAGGATCGTGCCGGTCGGGCGCCACCACCAGTCGGGGCCGATGCTGGCGCAGCCACGCGACCACCGCGGAGAGCTGCGCGCGGTCGTGTGCATGGAGTCCGGTGTCCGGGAGCCGAAGGCAGGTCCGGGATTCCACGCCCAGCATCCGAGCCGCGGCCTGCGCCTCGCTCGCGCGCGCGTCGGGAGTTCCCCGGGTTCCGGCTTCGCCGGCGGTCAGGTCCACCACGCCCACGCGGTGGCCGTGGCTCGCCAGCAGCGCGGCCAGCCCGCCCGACGTGAGCTCCACGTCGTCCGGATGCGCGCCGAAGAAGGCCGCGTCGAGGCTCATTCGAGCTCCAGCAGTGCGTGCCACCACTCGCCGTGCTCCAGCGATTCGGCATGTTGCTCGGCGAGATCGCAGATCTCCAGCGCCACGCGCGGCCCGCGGCGAGCGATCGGCTCGAGCGAGGCCAGCCGCCGCTCCTGGAGCTTGTCGCCGGGCAGCAGGTAGTAGCGGAGCCGGAGCCAGGCAGGGTGCTCGCGCTCGAGACGGTGGCGGGCCTTGCCGATCAAACCTTCCTGCAGCCGGGCGATCTGATAGTCGACTTTCGAGCGCGCCGACTCGACCATCTGCGGGAAGCTCGGATCGAGCGCACGCGCCTCGTTGGCGAAAGCTCCGAGCCGTTGCTCCACGTCCGAGCGGAGCTCGTGGAGCGAGCGAGTGAGCTGCTCGGGAACCCGCTTCACCGCGTGCTGGCGCAGGACCTGGTCGGTGGCGGCCACGACCAGCCAGGGATCGGCGCCGGTCGTGGCGAGCAGATCGATGGCCGCGGGGGGCAGCCAGGTGGCGCCGAAGCGCGGAACCGGAATCGCGGCGAGCACGCCGAGCCCATCGAACACGCCCTGGATCTGGGTGAGGTACGCGAGCTCGCCCGGCCCGCACGCCATCGCAGCCGTGGGGAGCACCCCATCCTGGATCACCGGCCGCAGCGCCACGCTCGGGCTCAGCGAAACCGATGCCGGCAGACTCCGGGCTTCCTGCGGCGAGACCTTGCGCCGTCTTCCTTCCTCGATGGCGAACACGAAGGAATCGAGCGCCGCATCGTTGAGCGGCCGCCGTCCGATCTCCTTCTCCAGCTCGGCGCCGGCCGAGCGCACCGCACCCGCGATCGCCTCGTGATGGTCCAGGTAGCGATCGATCAGTGGCCGGGCCGCGGCGCGGAACTCGGGAATCCGGGGGTCGACGACGACCAGACCGCACTCGCCGAACAACTGGAGCAGCAGTGCGGTGTGCGCCTCACCCAGGTCACGCCCCCGCGCAAGCGTCTCCTGCAGGAGGAGAGCGGTTTGATCGCGGCCCGGCAACCCCGTCCATCGCGTCAGAGCCTGCTCGACGAGCGGCTTCAGAGGATCGAGCGCGATCGCTCCCACCAGGCCCGAATCGACGTGGGCCTCGGCCGGCAGCGAGAGATCGTGGAGCACCAGGTCGGAATCGGAAACCGTGGCGCCACGAATCTCGTCGAAGTCGGAGTCCTCGACGTGATTCCAGTAGACCGGCACGCAGGGCGTGCCGGTGCGCTCGGCCACGCGGCGCGCAAGGCCGACCGCCGCCGCGGCCTTGTGCAGTCCGTAGAGAGGGCCACCGAGGAGACCCGGCTGCTGTCCGGCGATGGCGCACGTCGCCTCGCCGCGAGCCAGACGCTCGAGACCGGCCATCGAGGCCGGTGACGCACCGAGCCGGACGTGCTGCTCGCGCAAAGCGCGCGCGAGCGGAGCCGGCAGCGGTCCCCGCTTCTCGAGTCGCGAAAGCAACGCCGCGCGATCCGCCCAGGAACCGGCGAGACGGCGGCTCATCGGCCCTCCGGAGGCCGCATCGGTGACGAGGGGGTCGTACAGACGATCGAAAGGCGGTTCCGGACGTGCAGCAACGCGAGCGCGGACCGCCAGCGGACGCGTCACCGCCAACATCGATCCTGTGCCGCCGCCGCGAGGGGGCGAATGGAGAGAGGCGTGATTCCACCGATCTTCACGTGATGCCGCATGAGCGGGACGCATCTTAGGAAGCGCGGCCACCAGGGTCAACGCGGCGGGCCTGACGGTCAGGCCGGTGGCCGGTCCCGGGCGCCCGTGAGCCGCCGGAGCAAGGCGCGGATCAGGTCCTCGAGCGCCGCGAGCTCCTGGACGCGGAGCAGCTTCATCACGAAGTAGGCGACGCCCGCGGCCACCAGCATTCCCCCCGCCACCACCGCGAGCTCGAGGGTCCAGACGCGCGGCAGGCCCTGCAACGCGCGCGACAGCAATAGGCAGAGGGCGCCGGCCAGGACGGCCGCGATCGTGACGCGGGTGAAGGTGGCGAGCATGCGCCGGCCATCCAGTCGACCGAGCCGGCGGTGCAGCGCGACCGCCAATTGGGCCGCGTTGACGATCGAGGTCAGCGACGTCGACAGCGCGAGCCCCGCGTGCTCGAGCCCCAGAACCCGCCACGGACCGATGAAGAGCAGATTGAGAGCGATGGCGAGCGCCACGGACACGAAGCTCGCGCGCACCGGCGTGCGAGTGTCCCCGAGCGCGTAGAAGGCGCGCGTGAGCACGCCCACCGCGGCAAACGCAGGGAGCCCCAGGCAATAGGCCTGGAGCGCGAACGCCGTCTGGGCGGTGTCGCGGACGCTGAAGCGGCCGTGCTCGTACAGCAGGGCGATGACGGGAGCGGCCATCGCCGCGAGCCACACGGCCGCCGGCACGGTCAGCAGGAGGACGAGCCTCAGCGTGGCCGAGAGCGTCGTGCGCAACGCGGTGTGGTCGCGCTCCACCGCGGCGCGTGACAGAGCGGGAAGACTCACGGTGGCGAGCGCCACGCCGAACACGCCGATCGGAAGCTGCATCAGCCGAAACGCGTACCACAGCCATGACACGCTCCCCTGTTGCAGCAGGCTCGCGATCCAGGTGCTCACGAAAAGATTGAGCTGGGTGGCGGCGAGGCCGACCGTCGCCGGCCCCATGAGCGCCGCCACGCGCGCGACGCCGGGATGCCGGCGCGGCACTTCCCACGCAAAACGGAAGCCTTCCGCGGCGAGCGAGGGGATCTGGCACGCGAACTGAGCGAACGCTCCGATCAGCACACCGACCGCCATGGCCAGGATCGGCGGCTGGCCCATCGCCCGGAACACCGGGATCAGGGCCAGTCCTCCGACGATCATGCCGACGTTGAGCCACGCCGGCGCCAGCGCAGGCACCGCGAACCGGCCGCGCGCGTTGAGCATGCCCATGGCCGCCGCCGCCAGCGCGACCGCCGGCAGGAAAGGCAGCATCACGCGCGTGAGCAGAACCGTCAGGTCGGTCTTTCCGGGCACGGCGTCGAAACCCGGCGCGTAGAGACGCACCAGGAGCGGGGCCGCTACCCAGCCGACGACCACCAGCGCCCCGAGCACCAGCAAGAGCGTCATCATCAGCTGGCGTGCGAGCGCCCACGCCGAGGCGTCGCCCTCGCGCTTCCTGGCTTCGGTGAAGGTGGGCACGAAGGCCGATGACATCGCGCCTTCCGCGAACAGGTCGCGCAGCAGGTTGGGAATTCGGAACGCGACGTTGAAGGCGTCGCTGGCGAAGCCCGCGCCGAACAACGTCGCCATCACCTGCTCGCGGATGAGACCGAGCACCCGCGAGAGCAGTGTGGCCGCGCCGACGACGCCGGCGTGTCGCGCGACGCGGCCTTCTTCGCTCACCGCGCAGGCTCGTCGTGTTGCCCGTGCGTCATCGCGATGCTAGCGTCGCGCGTGATGCCTCCCTTCCAGGCGGTCGCCCTCGGGATCATCCAGGGCCTCACGGAATTCCTGCCGGTCTCGAGCAGCGCCCATCTATACCTGGTTCCGACGTTGCTGGGCTGGAGATACGGCGGTCTCGCCTTCGATGTCGCGCTCCACTGGGGAACCTTGCTCGCGCTGTTGCTCGCGTTCTGGCGCGACTGGTGGGAGCTCTTGCGCGCGCCGTTCATGGGCACGCCGCAGGATAAGCGCGACGCTCGCGCCACTTGGCTCAAGCTCGCCGCGGCTTCGGTCCCGGCGGCGGTGGCCGGCGTGCTGCTCGAGCCGTACGCGGAGCGCTGGCTCCGCTCGCTGCCGGTCCAGGCCACGACGCTGGTCGTGTTCGGCTTTCTCCTTTGGTGGGTGGATCGCGTGCGGCCGCAGGGAGAGCCACTGCGCTCGCGGCTCGCTCTGCCTTCGTTCTGGACCTGCCTCGGGGTGGGCGCCGCGCAGGCACTCGCGCTGGTCCCGGGCGTATCGCGATCGGGAGTGACGATCACCGCCGGCCGCGCGGCGGGCGTGGGTCGAGTGGAGGCCGCGCGCCTCTCGTTCCTGCTCGCCACGCCGATCACCTTCGGCGCGGGCCTCCTGGAGTGGCGCCATCTCTCCGCGGACCTTCCGGTGCTCACGCTGGGACTCGGAGTCGCGACCTCCGCGATCACCGGGTTCCTTGCCATCCGTGGCCTCCTTCGCTGGCTCGCCCGCGCGGGCTTCGGCGCCTTTTTCGCGTATCGCGCGGCGCTGGCGCTGATCCTCCTGATCGTCACCCGCCTTCGTTAGCCGGCTTCGCGCGGCGCCGGAGCTTGCCCTTGAAGTAGCGGTCGAGATCCTCGCGCAGGCCGACGCGAGCGCGGTGCAGCCGCGACTTGACGGCCGCCACCGTGATCCCCAGCGCCTCGGCGACTTCCGCGTTGGACAGCCCGTCGATGTCGCGCTTGACGAACACGTCCGCCAGGTCTTCGGGCAGCTTGACCAGGCTCTCGTACAGGACCTCGCGCGTTTCCGCATCGAGCAGCTGGTCGAGAGGCTGGGACGACCAGTCCGGGACCGCCATCGGCTCGGCGTCATCCAGCGTGCTCTGCGACTGGTCGAGCGAGATGTTGGGCTGGCGGCGCCGGCGATAGCGCATCAGCGCGGCGTTGGTCGCCACGCGATAGAGCCAGGTCGAGAAGGTGGACTCGGCCTTGAAGTTCTTGAGTCCCCTGAAGGCGGAGAGGAAGGCGTCCTGCAGCGCTTCGGCGGCGTCCTCCTCATGGCGCAGGATCTTGAATGCCTGGCGGTACACCTTTTCACGATAGCGGCGCACGAGCTCGTCGAATGCCCTCGTGTCCCCTCCCTGGGACAGGCGAACGAGAGCTTCGTCTCCCTGCTCTGCGTAAGCGACCTTCACGCCCCCTCCCGACGGCCCCCGGCGGCCACGCCTTCGCCGCTGCCGGCACGCTCAAACCGTACCACGCCGTCGAGGAGAGTGAATGCAGGGACGATCCGATGGAGATCGGAAGGGGGTGTCCGATGAAGATCGGCGCTCCAGATCACGAGGTCGGCGATGGACCCGATCGCCAGGCTGCCGCGGTTCGGGGCGCTCGCCAGCCTCGCGGGCGCGCTCGTGTAAGCGGTCAGGGCGTCGTCCAGCGAGATCTTCTGCATGGGAACGAACGGGTCGCCGGGCGTGTCGGCCGCCTCGCGGGTCACCGCGGCGTGGATGCCCAGGATCGGGGACGGCCACTCCACGGGCGCGTCGGATCCGAACGCCAGCGTGACTCCGTCGTCGAGCAATGTGCGCCACGGGTAAGCGCGGCGCACGCGAGTGCTCCAGAAGCGCTCCACCAGCGGACGATCGGCGGTGCAGTGCACCGGCTGCATGCTGGCCACCACGCCCAGCCGCGCGAGCCGCGCGCGGTCCTCGTCCAGCACGAGCTGGGCGTGCTCGATCCTCGGCGGCAGCCTCAGCCGGCTCAGCGCCGCCCCGCAATCCTCGAAGGCATCGAGTGTGAAGTGCACCGCGCGGTCCCCGATGGCGTGCACCGCGACCGAGAGCCCGTTGCGCACCGCGCGCCCGATGGTGCCCTTGAGCTCGTCTACGGGCATGAGCGCCAGTCCAAGATCCTCGCTGCCATCGTAGGGCTCGAAGACATGCGCGGTGCGGGAGCCCAGCGTGCCGTCGGCGAAGAGCTTGAGCGCCCCCCACGCGAAGTCCTCGTCTCCCGGTCGTGAGGCGAGCCGCTCCGACAACGCGCGGTCCAGCGCCGAGCGATGAAGATGCATGAGCACGCGCACTCGCGGGCCGTCGCTCTTGGCCATGGCCCTCAGCACGTCGGCCTCGGCGTCACCCTCGAAGTCGTGCACCGCCGTCACGCCCATCTCCAGCAGCCGGGTCACGGCGTCCTGCACGGCTTCCAGGTCCTGCCCCACCGACGGCATCGGCACGAGACCGTCGAAGAGACGGACCGCGTGCTCGCGAAACACACCCGTCGGCTCGCCCGATGGCCGGCGCTCGATCTTGCCTCCGGGTGGATCGGGGGTGGACCGGTGGACACCCGCGGCCACCATTGCGGCGCGGTTGACCCACAGCGCGTGGAAATCCTTGCTGTGGAGCAACACGGGACGGTCGGGCGCCACGGCATCGAGCGCCGAGTGGTCGGGCGCCGCGTCCCAGCCGGTTTCCGCCCAACCGCGCCCGATCAAGGTCCCGGAATTCGCCGAAGTCTGAACGCGGGCGGCGACCGCGCCAACCACGCCGCTTCGATCGAGTCCCTCGAGGCGAATCTCGCGCAGCGCGCGAGCCCATGCCACGAGGTGAAGGTGAGCATCGGTCATCCCCGGCGTCACGGTCGCGCCTCGGGCGTCGATCCGGCGAGTCGAGGGTCCGGCGAGCGCTTCGATCTCGGCCCGCGGCCCGACCGCCAGCACCTTCCCTCCGCCCAATGCGACCGCATCCGCGCTCGCGATGCGCGCGCCGTGACTCCACGGCCGGGCGTTCACGATCACGATGTCGGCGCGGCTCATCAAGCCTCTCCCTCCGCCACGGGGTTTCGAAGCACGCCCACTCCCTCCACTTCCACTTCGACCACGTCGCCGATCGTGACTGGAGCGATTCCTGCCGGCGTGCCGGTCGCGATGACGTCTCCGGGCTCGAGAGTCATCACATGCGAGATGAAGCTCACCAACAGATCCACCGGGAACGAAAGGTCAGCCGTGTTGCCGTGCTGACGCGTCTCTCCGTTCACCCGACAGACGACGTCCAGCCGCTCCGAGGAGAGTCCCACGGTAATCCAGGGACCGAGGGGAGCGAACGTATCGAAGCCCTTGGCTCTTGTCCACTGGCCGTCCTGCTTCTGAAGATTCCGCGCGCTCACGTCGTTGAATGCGGTGAGCCCCGCGACGTATGCGATCGCGTCTTCGCGACGCACACGCCGCGCGCGACGTCCGATCACCACGGCGAGCTCGGCCTCGGGATCGAGACGCGTGACGCCCGCTGGATAGCGAATCGATTCCTCAGGATCCAGCACCGCGCTCGGCGGCTTGAGGAACAGCAGCGGCTCGCTCGGCGGAGCGGCGCCTGGCGAGACGCTCAGGCTCTCGGCGATGTGCGCCCGGTAGTTGAGCCCCACGCATACGATCTTGCTCGGACGCACGGGCGCCAACAGACGGACTTCGTCGAGACGATCACGATCTCCGGTTTCGGCGCCGTCTTCCCACGGCGGGGCGTCGAGCCGCACCAGGTGCTCGTCGTCCACCCGACCGACGTGGCACTGGCCATCTCTGAGGTAACGGGCGACGTGGAATGTCGAAACTGGGTGCATCGATCGCGGCCAGGAGGAAAAAAAGAGGAGGCTCTCCGTCTCACACCGTGGACCGGCCACGACACCCGGAAACGATGGCACGTCCGCTTCGCATCAATGGTGTCGGAGGTCGTTCAAACACGCGTCGGACAGGGAACCTCGCTCCGTGAAGAGGAAGTTTCGTCGCGCCCCTTTCACCGGGTCAAGCAAAAAAAGTCAATTCGAAGTATCCAAAGGTGCCCCTCGTGACGCGCGCATCCATGTTCGTTGCGTTGTGAGTGCCGTCCTTTGGCGGTTCGGAAGGTCTTTTGCTATGGTCCCCGCCCCATGTCTCCAAGGCAAAGCGTCTCCCCCCGCTCCGCCGCGAATCGACTTCTCGACCGCATCGAGCGCCGTAAAGCCAGACTAGGCGTCATCGGCCTGGGCTATGTCGGGTTGCCACTGGCCGTCGAATTCGGACACGCGGGGTTCCGTGTCCACGGCTTCGACATCGACGCCAAGCGTGTTTCGGAACTGACCAAGGGAAAGTCCTACATCCAGGACGTCCCCAGCTCCGACATCCGCTCGCTGGTGAAGGCGGACCGCTTCATCCCCACCACGAACTTCCAAGTTCTACGTGAGCTGGATGCGGTCAACGTCTGTGTTCCCACGCCTCTATCGAAGCAGAAGGATCCCGATGTCTCGTACATCGTGGCCGCTTCGCGGGAAGTGGCGCGCTATCTGCATAAGGGCATGTTGATCATCCTCGAGAGCACGACCTACCCCGGCACGACCGAAGAGCTGATCCTGCCGATGCTCGAGAGAGACGGCATGAAGGTGGGGCGCGACTTCTTTCTCGCCTTCTCTCCCGAGCGTGTCGATCCCGGCAACAGCCACTTCAACACGCGCAACATTCCCAAGGTCGTGGGTGGCGTGACGCCGGCTTGCACCGAGGTTGCCGTTGCCCTCTATCGCCAGCGCCTGGATCACGTGGTTCCGGTCTCTTCCACCCAGGTCGCCGAAATGGTCAAGCTGCTGGAGAACACCTTCCGCAGCGTGAACATCGGCATGGTCAACGAGATGGCGCTCCTCTGCGGCCGTCTCGGGATCGATGTGTGGGAGGTCATCGAAGCGGCCGCCACCAAGCCGTTCGGCTTCATGCCGTTCTATCCGGGACCCGGGCTCGGCGGGCACTGCATTCCGATCGATCCGTTCTATCTCTCGTGGAAGGCGCGAGCGTCCGGCTTCGAAGCGCGTTTCATCGAGCTCGCCGGCCACATCAATGGCCATATGCCCGAGCACGTCGTCGACCTGGTGGCCAAGAGCCTCAACACCCACGGGCGTGCGGTGCGCGGCTCCCGCATCCTGGTGCTCGGCGTGGCGTACAAGGCGGACATCGACGACACCCGCGAGAGTCCTTCGCTGGATATCATGCAGACGCTCAAGGAGCGCGGCGCCCACATCGACTACAGCGACCCCTTCGTGCCGCACCTGAACTTCTCCGGCTCACGGCTGAAGAGCGTGACGCTCACGCCGGCCGCGCTGAAGCGCTACGACTGCGTGGTCATCGCCACCGCGCACGCCCAGTTCCCCTACTCCGACATCGTCCGCCATTCGAGGGGCATCGTCGATACGCGCAACGCCCTGCGCGGGAGCCGCTCGAACAAGATCGTCCGCCTCTAACAGGGAAAGGCGGCGACCAGGAGGCCGCCGCCCTTCGCCCGGTGCGTCGACGATTCAGTTCACGACTTCGAAGTCCGCATCCACGGCCCCCGAGTCGCCCGGCTTCTTGTCCTGGGGCTTCTCCTGCGTCGGTCCGCCGGCTGTGTTCTTGTAGAGCGCCTCGGCGGCCTTGTGCCAGGAGCCCTCGAGCGTCTTGACCGCGCTCTCGATGGCGCTCTGATCATCGGCCTTCAGAGCCTCGCGAACGCGCTGCACGTCGGACTCGATCTGGCTCTTCAGAGCGCCGTCGATCTTGTCGCCGTGCTCTTTGAGGTTCTTCTCCACCTCGTGGGCCAGATGGTCGGCCTGGTTGCGCGTCTCCACCGTCTCCTTGCGGACCTTGTCTTCGGCCGCGTGCTTCTCCGCGTCGCGCACCATGCCCTGGATGTCGCTCTCGGAGAGCCCGCTCGAGGCTTCGATGCGGATGCTCTGCTCCTTGCCCGTCGCCCGGTCCTTCGCCGAGACGTGGAGGATGCCGTTGGCATCGATGTCGAACGCGACGTCGATCTGCGGCATGCCGCGCGGCGCCGGCGGGATTCCGTCGAGGTGGAAACGACCGATGGTCTTGTTGTCCGACGCCATCGGCCGCTCGCCCTGGAGGACATGGATCTCCACCGAAGGCTGGCTGTCCGACGCCGTCGAGAACACCTGCGACTTCTTCGTGGGAATCGTGGTGTTGCGCTCGATGAGCGTGGTCATGACGCCACCCAGCGTCTCGAGACCGAGCGAGAGCGGCGTCACGTCCAGCAGCACCACGTCTCGCACGTCCCCGGCGAGCACCGCGCCCTGGATGGCCGCGCCGATCGCAACGACTTCGTCCGGGTTCACGCCCTTGTGAGGCTCCTTGCCGAAGACCTCTTTGACCAGGTCCTGGACCTTGGGCATGCGCGTCGCGCCACCGACCAGCACCACCTCGTCGATCTGCGACGGCTTGAGGCCCGCGTCGTCCAGCGCCTTCATGACCGGCCCGCGACAGCGCTCGATGAGGTCGGCGCAGAGCTGCTCCAGCTTGGCGCGGCTCAGGCGGATGACCAGGTGCTTCGGACCATTCTGATCCGCAGTGATGAACGGCAGGTTGACCTCGGTCTCGAGCGTCGTTGAAAGCTCGCACTTGGCCTTCTCGGCGGCTTCCTTGAGCCGCTGCAGCGCCATGGGATCGTTGCGCAGATCGATCCCTTCCTGCTGCTTGAACTCGGAGGCCAGGTAGTCGATCACCTTCTGGTCGAAGTCGTCTCCGCCCAGGTGCGTGTCGCCGTTGGTCGACTTCACCTCGAAGACGCCGTCCCCGATCTCGAGGATCGAGATGTCGAAGGTGCCGCCTCCCAGATCGAAGACCGCGATCTTCTCGTCCTTTTTCTTGTCGAGCCCGTAGGCCAGCGCGGCCGCGGTCGGCTCGTTGACGATGCGCTTGACGTCCAGGCCCGCGATCCGGCCTGCGTCCTTGGTGGCCTGCCGCTGGCTGTCGTTGAAATATGCCGGCACGGTGACGACCGCCTCGGTGACCTTCTCCCCGAGATAGTCTTCCGCCGTCTGCCGCATCTTCTGCAGAATCATGGCCGAGATCTCGGGCGGCGAGAGCTTCTGATCGCCGATCTTCACCTTCGCTTCGCCTTGATCGCCCGACACCACCTCGTAGGGGACGAGCTGGATCTCACGGCCGACTTCGTCGAAGCGCCGGCCCATGAACCGCTTGATCGAATAGACCGTCTGCTTGGGGTTGGTGATCGCCTGGCGGCGCGCGACCTGCCCCACCAGGCGCTCACCCGTCTTCGAAAATGCGACCACCGACGGGGTGGTGCGGAATCCCTCGGCGTTGGGGATCACCTTGGGCTCTCCACCCTCCATGACCGCCACGCACGAGTTGGTGGTTCCCAGGTCGATGCCGATGACTTTTCCCATGCGATCTCCTCGTGACTGCTGCCAAGGACGCCGCCGTCCCGGCCGAAGCCGGGACGGCGAGCCTGGTTCGTCAGGTTAAGACGCGGTCTGGATCTCGATCTCGCGGACCTTGGCCTCCTCGGCCTTGGGGACCACGATCTCGAGGACTCCATCACGGAACCGCGCGTGAATGCCTTCGCTCTTCACCGGAGTGCCGAAGGTGAAGCTGCGCTCGAACATGCCGTACGTGCGCTCGACCCGGTGGAGATTGCGGTCCTTGTGACTCACTTCCCGCTTGCGCTCGCCCCGGACCGTCAGCGTATCGCCCATCAGGCTGACCTTCACGTCCTTCTGCGAAACGCCGGGGAGGTCCACCAGCACCGTGAACTCGTCCGCGCCCTCTTCGATGTCGATGGCCGGAGTGAAAGCGGCCTCCGCAAGACCGCGGGTCATGAACCCGTCGAACAGGCGGTCGAACTCATCGAGGACCGGGAGCTCCCTCCGGGTGCCAGGGAACGTGGGATTCCAGCGAATCAGCTTCATGACAGAAGACCTCCTCTTGAGTCTCTTGTTCTTTCCTGTTGCTTCGCCCCGATGTGGGGCGGACGTGACTCCTCTAACGCACCCATCGTGCCGGACCTGAGCCGGGTGCCGGAAGACGCGGTACATCAGCGACTTGCAGTGTTGGCTGGGGTCGCCGGATCAGCGGGCGAGAAGAGCGCGCGTCCGTGATTGAAACGCAGATCGTTTCGGTGAGGAACGTCGTTCAGCGCTGCGGCAGGTAGCCGCTCTTGTCTTCGGAGACGAGGAGCTCGTCCTTGGTGTAGATGAAGGCCTGACGACGGTAGTCGGAGAGCTCGTACTTCTTTTCGAGGTAGATGGCGTCCTCGGGGCAGGCTTCCTCGCACATGCCGCAGAAGATGCAACGCAGCATGTTGATCTCGTAGCGGAGCGCGTAGCGCTCGCCATGAGACTGGGGGTCTTCGGGAGGGTTCTCCGCCGCTTCCACGAAGATCGCATCCGCCGGACAGGCCACCGCGCACAGCTCGCACCCGACGCAGCGCTCGAGTCCGTCGGCATGGCGGGTGAGGATGTGGAGACCCCTGAAGCGCGGAAACATCTCGAGCTTCTCGTCCGGGTATTGAACGGTGAAGGGCTTCTTGAAGAGGTTCTGGAGCGTGACTCCCAGACCTTGTCCGAGCTCTTTCAACATTCTCTGGGTCTCCTCCTGGCCCGTGGTCGAGCCGCTGAACGTTATCCGGGAACACGGGCCACTTGCAAGTGCGCCCGGGGCCCCCTCGGCGCCGCCTAGCGATTCTTCTCGCGCGTGTACCGCATCGAGGCCACGACCAGCTCTTTCAGAACCTTCATGTCCACGTCCGCGAGACGCCTGATGTAGAGGCACACCTTGCCGGTGCGATGCTTGCCGAGCTTCTTCATGAGCTCGGGGCGGCGTTCGAATACGCCCATGAGATAGATGGTGAGGTCCTTCTTGCGCGGCGAGAACGCGGCGATCGGCCAGTCCGCCTCGGTGCCGTCCGCGTACACGAGCGGGTTGGCGCCGAAGCCGATGATGCTCGGTCCCCACATCACCGCCTTCTCGCCGGTCACCTTCTCCATCAGCGCCACGAGGGTCAGGCAGTCGGCGCGGGTCTGCTCGTCGGGCTGGCGCTTGATGAAACCGGCGACGCTCGCGGTGGTGGGTCGGGTCTTGAGCTCGGCCATCGCGTGGATCCCCTCCTCGAAATCCTGTCGCGGGTACGGACTCCGGGCGGCGGGCTAGAGCCTCGGAAGCGTGATCCCGCGCTGAGCCTGGTACTTCCCCTTGCGGTCCTTGTACGAGGTCTCGCACACCTCGTCGCTCTCGAAGAACAGCACCTGCGCGATGCCCTCGTTGGCGTACACCCGCGCCGGGAGCGGCGTGGTGTTGCTGATCTCGAGCGTCACGTGTCCTTCCCATTCCGGCTCGAAGGGCGTGACGTTGGTGATGATCCCGCAGCGCGCGTAGGTGGACTTACCCAGGCAGATGGTCAGCACGTTACGCGGCACGCGGAAGTATTCGATCGTCCTACCGAGGGCGAAGGAGTTGGGCGGGATGATCGCCACCGGCCCTTTGAAGTCCACCATCGAACCGGGGTCCATCTTCTTGGGGTCGACGATCGTGGAATTGACGTTCGTGAAGATCTTGAACTCGTCGGCGATGCGGATGTCGTAGCCGTAGGACGAAACGCCGTAGGAGATGACGCCTTCCCGGACCTGCGCTTCTTCGAATGGCTCGATCATCTGGTGCTTCCGGCACATCTCGCGGATCCAGCGATCCGGGCGGATGGACATGCTTCAGGCTCCTCGTTCGGGTCGATTCAGAAGCCGGATCGCGTGCTGGAGCTCCGGCCCCACCAGTTTCGAGATGGCGAGCTCGACCGCCCGGGTCGAGCCGGGCAGCCAGACCACCAGTCTACCTTTCATGACGCCCGCGCCGGCGCGCGACAGCCATGCCGCGCTTCCCACCTGCTGCGTGCTGAGGTCGCGAAACCGCTCGCCGAAGCCGGGCAGCTCGAGCTCCAGCAGCGGCTGAACCGCTTCAGGCGTCCGGTCGCGCGGGGCGATGCCGGTGCCGCCGGTGAGGAACACCGCATCCACGCCGCGCCGCGCCAGCGCCTTGCGCACCGATTTGCGGATCGCCGGCACCTGATCCTTCACCCAGTCACGCGACACCACCCGATGTCCCGCACGCTCGAGATGCCGTGTCATCGCGTCACCGCTGCCGTCGTCGTCCGGACCGCGCGTGTCGCTCACCGTGATCACGGCGCAACGCGCGCCCGCGCCGCCTTCAGCATGACCGGCAGGCCTTCGACGCTCGCGCTTCACGACCATGTGGCCGCCTGGCTCGTGACCTCGCTCGGCGCGATGCCGAAGTGAGCCGTCCAAGGTCCGGGCTCCGCCAGCCGGTGCTCGCGCAGCTCCCCGTGCGGCGGCTCCCATGCGCCGGAATCGGCGGGAAGCCGCGGACTGCGAGCGGCCAGCGAAGCCAGCTCCCCCAGCGTGATCGCCTCGGCGCCGGCCACCTCGTACCATCCCTCCCACGCCGCCTGATCGGCGAGCGCGCGCTCGAGCGTCTGGATGACGTCGCTCTCGACCACCGGGTTGAGCAACGTGTGGTCTGGCTCGGGCAGGCGAGGCCGCGAGCGCAGGCGCAGCCAGAACGGGCTCTGCGGTCCCACGATGGGTCCGAGCCGCAGCGTGAGCACGGGCCGGCCGGTGCCGCGCGCCTGCTCCTCGAGATCCCACAGCGCCTTGAGCCGGGGGGCGCGCGCATCCGGATGGGCGCCGAGAGCGCTGAGCACCAGCAGCCGGGCAGCCGGCGCTTCGCCGAGCGTCTGGTCCAGCGCCCGAGGCGCGCACCCCGCACCCACGACGAGGGTGGCGGCGCCGCCCTCTCGCGGCCGCACCGCGGACAGCAGGCGGGGCGCGGGCGGATCGAGGGGTGCCGCGGCGCAGATCATGAGCGAGAGCCCTCTGCGACCTCGAGCGCGGCTCGCCGCTCGAGATCTTGGTCCACCCATTCCCGCACCCAGTCGCCGAGCGTGCGCGCCCCGCGCGTCGGATGCCCGATCGCCCGGATCCACTCGCTCCGACCGAGCGGCTGGAGCCGCGCCACCAGCGAGCGCCGGGCGGCCCGCCAAACCTCGTTGGCCTGCTCCGCCGACGAGGTCGAATCGGTCGTTCGCGGTTCCGTGGCGTCGATGACCGGGGGATTCGTCCCACGGACCAGCACTTCGATCAGCGCCAGACGGGCCGTGTCGCGAGCGGCCATCGAACGCGATGACTCGCGGAGTCGTGACGCATCGCTGGATGCCCCCGCCCATGCGGAAGGCTCCTGCTCCATTCGCTCGATCAGGTTGCGCCACTCGCACGCGCTCATCGGCAGAGCGCCCGCCGTCACCTCGCCCCGTGCGTCGGCGCCACGCGCCAGGCCGCGCATCATGTAGAAGCGCGCCAGGTCGGCGTAGTGAGAAGACCCGTTGCGGATGGCGGCCCGGTGCTGGTCGGTGGTCGGGCCGAGGACGCGCGCCGGTGAACCGACCACCAGGCTGCCGGGTGGAATGACCTGATGCTCCCGCACCAGCGACGACGCCCCGACCAGAGACCCCTTTCCGATGCGCGCCCCGGAGAGCACCACCGAGCCCATGCCGATCAGGCAGTCGTCCTCGATCACGCAGCCGTGAATGATCGCGCGGTGCCCCACCGTGACCCGGTCGCCAATGAGCGTGGGAAAGCCTTCGTCCTCGTGGACCACGGAGTTGTCCTGGAGATTGGTGTCCTCTCCCACGATCACCGCGTCGGAATCCCCGCGGATCACGGTGTTGAACCAGACACTCGAGCGCGCCTTGAGGGTCACGTCCCCGAGCACGACCGCGCCGGGAGCGATGAACACGGTGGGATGGATCGTCGCGGTGCGGGCCGGCTCGTTCATGCCAGGCCCACGCCGTCGCCGACGAAAGGATTCATGCGTCGCTCGATGCCGAGGGTGGTCTCGGGCCCGTGGCCGGGCAACACGCGCAGATCGTCGCCGAGCGGGAACAGGCGATGGCGTATCGACGTCGTCAGCTGGTCCAGCGACCCGCCCGGCAGATCGGTGCGACCGATCGAGCCGGCGAAGAGCACGTCGCCCACCCACAGCCACTGATTCCAGCGAAACGTCACGCTGCCCGGAGAATGCCCCGGCGTGTGGATGACGCCGATCTTCTGCTTTCCGAGCTCCATCTCCTGGCCGTCGAGCAGGTCGTGGATGTCCTCGGGCGGGCGTTGCGGGGGAAGACCGAAGGCGGCGCCTTGCTGGGCGAGACCCTTCAGCAAGAAGCGGTCGTCGGGATGGAGCCAGTACGTGCCCCCGACCTGCCGCTGCACCTCGGCCATCATCGCCACGTGGTCGTAATGGGCGTGGGTATTGAGCAGGTAGCGCACCTTCAGCCCCTCGCGGCGCACCACGTCCAGCACCACCTCGGGCTCGAAGCCCACATCGATCACCGCGGTCTCTCGCGTGTCCTCGCACGTCACCAGGTACGCGTTGGTCCCGAAGGGACCGAGGACGAAGCTCCGGGATTCGAGGCCCATGTCAGATCACGTTGGCTTCGACCATCGCCTCGCGCTCGGCGAAGCGCTCGAGCCGCAACGGATGGAGATCCAGGCTGGGACGGCCGTCCACCACCCATTCGGCGATGAGCTGGCCGACCGCGGGCGCCTGCATGAAGCCGTGGCCGCTGAATCCATTGGCCAGCATCAGCCCGCGCACGCCCGCCGGAGGTCCGAGCACGGCATTGTGGTCGGGCGTGGTCTCGTACAGGCCCGCCCAGCCGTTCGCGATCTCCGCCTCCCCGAGCGCGGGAAGCCGGCGCATCGCCGGCTCCACCACGCGCTCCACGAAATCCCATTCGACGCTGGTATCGAACCCGGGAGGCTCGTCCACCTTCGCGAGGCCGAGCAGCATGCCGCCGCTCTCCCGGTGCATGTACACGCCCGAAGACATGTCGACGATCATCGGCATCCGATCATGGACGAACGGAAGCGGCTTGGTGGTGAAGCAATGACGGCGGAACGGCTGCACGGGCAGGTCGACGCCCGCCCATGCCGCGACCTCCGCCGCGTGAGGACCGGCCGCGTTGATGACGAGCGGGGCATCGATGGGCCCACGGCTGGTCTCGACACCGACCACGGCGTCGCCTTCCATGCGCAGGCCGGTGGCGGCGCGCTCGAAGTCGAAGCGCGCCCCGCGCTCGCGCGCGCGCGCGACATACGACTGCGTCACCTCGTGAGGGTTGCCGAGCCCGTCCTTGGCGCAGAATGTCGCGCCGAGAAGGTCCTCCACCACGATCTCGGGCACGAGCTTCCTGGCTTCCTCGGGCGTGAGCGTCTCGACGGGAAGGCCGAGCCCGCGCTGCATCTCCGCCTGGGCTTTGAACGCCTGCCAGCGCGTGGGATCGGCGAGCAGGAAGAGATATCCGACCTGAAAGAAGACGGGATCGGTGCCGAGCTCGTCGGCGAATCGCTCGTAATGGGCGATGGCGAGCTGGGAGACCTGAACGCTGATCTTCGTGGAGAACTGGGCGCGAATGCCGCCAGCGGCCTTGCCGGTGGAGCCGGCGCCGGCGAAGGGCTCGCGCTCGAGCACGACCACACCCTTCACGCCACGCCCGCCGAGGTGATACGCGATCGAGGCGCCGATGCACCCGGCTCCCACGATCACCACCGGCGCGCGCTCGCGATGCCCGTCCGTCATGTATGCCCTCGGCGTCTCCGTGGAGGCCGCGCTCACCGGGCGCAGGCCGGGGCGGAGTCTACGTCAGTCGCCGCGCGCGGGCGAAATGTGCGGGCCGCCGCCTCAGAATGCCTGCCCGGATCCGAACGACAACACCGGGCCCCGATCGTCTCCGGGGAAGCGCGCGATCGGCCAGGCGATGTCGACGCGGGCGACGCGGTCCTGTCCGGAGCGCGGGAGGGCCAGGCGAATCCCGAAGCCGGCGTCCTGGCGCCAGCCTCCTGGCGAAGCGCCGGGTCCCCAGGTCCGTCCGATGTCGTAGAACGCGGCGGTGCCGAGCGACAGGATCTGGAAGAAGTCGCGGCCCACCCACCACCGGTGCTCGGCGTTGAAGCGCCATGCCTGGTGACCCGTCATTCCGCGAACCGGGAGCGCGCGCATTCCGCTCAGGCCGCCGAGGATCTCCTGGTAGTCCCGCTCCGGGCGATACGCGGCCGCGCCATATCCCGCGAGCAGAAAGGTATGAGTCCGGCGCATCTGCGTCACCCAGCGCACCTGGCCGCGGGTGACGGTCTCGAGCGGTTCGTGACGGATTCGGGTCCTGAAGTCGAGCGCGGCGAGACCGAAGGCATGCTGTCCGAGTCCGAAGCCTCCGTCGAGCCGCGTGCCCAGGTACCCTTCGTCCGCCGTCGCACCGAGCCACTGGGGTGAATAGCCTGCGGTGATGCGCACCGAAGGGCCGAGATCGACATCCTCGATCCCGCCCAGCCGCTCCATGCCCTCGATCTCGAGGAAGGCCGGTCTCCACCACTGCGCCTCCCCGCCCCAACGGCGCTCGTGCACGTTCTCTTCTCCCCCCGCGAACTCTTCCGGCGCTCCCGGCTGGAGCTCGCTCTCCCCATAACGCCGGTCACGCAGGATGAACATCCCGGTGATTCGCACCACCTCGCGCGACGAACGGAATCCCTGTCCCCAGTACGCCTGCGTCTCCTCCACGCGGCGATCGAACTTCGCGGCCTCGTCGCCGGACTGGTAGAGCCGCGCCACCGACGTCACCAGGTTCCATCGGAATCCGTACGAATACGGCGCCGATTCGGAGTAGAAAGGGACGCCGATGTCGATGCCCTGGCTCGCGCCTTCGTTGCTCCTGGCGGCGCGAGCGGCGAGCCGCAAGCGGGACCCGAGCACGTTGGGATCGAGATACTCGGCGCCGCGGGTGATGCCTTCCGGCGCCTCGCGATAGGAAAGGCCGATACCCTTGCCGAGCCCGAGAAAGTTGCGCTCGGCCAGAGACACGGTGAGGAACAGATCGTCCTCCGCGCTCTGGATGGCGAACTCGGGCTGCGTGGTCCAGTCGTCGCGCGTCTCGACCAGGACGTCGACCGAATCCCCCCGGGCCCCCGATCGCCGGGCTTCGACGCGCAGCGGCTCGAGAATGCCGAGAGCGCGCAGGATGCGCTCGTTCTCCTTCCCACGCGCGGCGCTCCACGGCTCACCCCGGTCCAGCAGCACGGCGTGCCGAATCGTGGAAGGCCGGGTACGGACGTGAAGGGCGTCCGCCAGACGGTAGAAGGGCCGTAGCGGACCGCCGGGAAGCGGCTCGTAGAGGTTGCGAGCGACGATCTCGACGTGGCGGATCGGCAGGCCGTCGAGCGAGTCTGCGGGGGTCTGTCCTCGAACCGCGGACGGGCTGATGGGGACGAGCGCGATCGCCCCCACCAGCCCCGCGGCGCTAACGGCGTTGCGCGCCGCCCAGACGCTCACGGGCCAGCTGCGCTTCCCCGGAATTGGGATAGCGCTTGACGAGATCCTCGAGCGTCTTCTTGGCAGCCGACGTCTTCTTGAGTCTCTCTTGGCTCAGCGCCAGCTTGTACAGAGCCGCCGGCACCTTGTCGCCCTTGGGGAAAGCCGCCTCCACCCTGGCATATTCCACCTCGGCGCTGTCGAACACCGATTGCGCGAAGAAACATTCCCCGATGCCATACTGCGCGTTGTCCGCCAGCTCGTTGGATGGATAGCGCTTGAGGAAGTCGCGAAATTCCTGGAGCGCCAGCCGGTACCGGCCCTGCGTGAGGTCCAGCGACGCCTGGTCGTACATCTGGTTCATCTCGCCGCCCACCGGCGTCGCCGGCGACGAGGACCGCTGCGAAGCCCGGTCGAAGCGACCCATGGCTTCGTCGAGCTTCCCCTCGAGGCGGGTCATCTGCTCGAACAGCTCCTGCGTGGTCGTGCCGCTGGACGCGCGGGTGCTCAGCACGATGTCCTTCTGCTCCGCGATGTCACGCCGCGTTGCCTGCAGCACCGCGAGCGTGACCGAATCCCGAACCGTCATGGTGTCGACCACCGCCCGCAGGCTGTCGAGCCCCGAGCGCAGCAGACTGATCTGCGGCGCGTAGCATCCCGGGACCAGCAACCCCGAGCCCAGCCAGCCCATGACCGCGAGCGCCAGCACCCGGCGCCGAGAGCCTCCCTGGACTTCGGTGCGAGCGCCAGCCATCAGCGGACGGTGAAGTGAGCCCGGCGGTTCTGCTGCCAGCTCGCCTCGTCGTGCCCGGTGGCGAACGGACGGTCCTTGCCGTACGACACGACCTGCAGCCGCGAATCGGCGATCCCGGCCGCGACCAGGTAATCGCGCGCCGCTTGGGCTCGCCTCTCACCCAGCGACTGGTTGTACTCGACCGTGCCGCGCTCGTCGCAGTGACCCTCGATCGTGACGTTGACCGTGGGGTTGTCCCGCAGCAGCTTGGCGTTGCGGTCCAGCGCGGCGCGCGCGTCCTCGCGCAACGTATACGAGTCGAGGTCGAAGAATGCCGGCTGGAAGTCGCCGGAGCCGATCAGGGTCTGAGTCGGCGCGGTCTCCGTCGGCGCGGGCGCCGGCGGCGGCGGCGTCGGCTCGGGCGCCTGCGTCACGGGTGGAGCCGGCGAAGGGGCCGGCGTCTTCTTCGCACAGCCGACCGACGCCAGAATGAGCATCAGCGGCACGATCCACGCACGCGTCCACAGGTTCTTCGACGTCATGGTCTACCTCCGAGGGCTGAGTTGGTCGGGTTCGAATTGAGAAGACGGCCGGACTCCCCGGGTCGAGGAGACCAGGCGGGAGAACTGGCGGAGAATCCACCGGTCTCGAGGCGCCGCGGCGGCCGGCCATCGAGATCGGTGACGTAGAGGCCCACACCGCTGCCGCGGTCGGACGAGAACACGAGGTGCCGGCCGTCCGGAGACCAGCGCGGGTTCTCGTTGCTGCCTCCGCTCACGACCAGACGAGTGTCGGAGCCGTCGGCGCGGCACACATAGATGTCGAACCCGTTTCCGGTCCGAGCGACGAAGGCGATGCGATCTCCCTTCGGGGACCATGCCGGGGAATCGGTGTAGCCCACTTCGTAGGTGAGGCGCCGGGCGTTCCCTCCTTCGCGGTCCATCACGTAGACCTGAGGGGCTCCGGCTCGATCGGAGGTGAAGGCGACCTCGCGGCCGGTCGGCGACCACGTCGGCGAGGTGTCGATGGAGCGCTGTCGGGTGAGCCGGCGCGGGTTCCCCCCCTTGGCGTCCAGCATGTACACCTCGGAGTTGCCGTCCATGCTGAGCGTGCAGACGATCTCGCGACCATCGGGTCCGTAGGAAGCGCTGGTGTTGATGCCCGGGCGCCCGGAGACCAGGAACGGCTTTCCGCCCTCGTGCTTCACGACGAACACGCGCGGGCCCGACCCGCCCCGGTACGACGTGAACAGGATCAGCGAACCGTCCGGAGAGAACGCGGGCGACATCGCGATGCTTCCGTCCTGAGTGAGCGCCCGGCGATTCGCGCCGTCCCAGTCCATGATGTACAGCTCCTTCGTGCGCCCGTTGTGGGCGCTGAAGGCGATCTTGGTGCGCGCCACGCCGGGCTCGCCGGAGAACTGGAGGACGATGTCGTCCGAGAAACGATGCACGACGTCGCGCCAGTCTTTGAGTTTGCCTCGGTACTCCCGCGCCATGATGGGTCTTCCGCCGGGCACGTCCCGCACCTGGCCCTCGAGCCGCAGGTCGTCTCCCTGAACCGTGAGCTTGCCGCCCACGATCGCCTGAGCGCCGTCGACGCTCTGCCCAGCCACCCAGGAACGGCTGACGTCGAAGACGGCGGACCAGTCGAGGTCGTTCGAGAGCACCTCGTCGGCTTGCAGACCCCAGGATCGCGCGTTGCTTCCGCCCGAAGCGGCCAGGGGCTCGCAATGAATGCGGATGCGGGAGCCGGACTTGCTGAGATCGATGTGAACATCGGTCGGCGCCTGAGCGCGGGCCGCAGGCACGAGGCTGATGAGCGCGGCCAGAGTGATGACGATGCGCTTCATGGCGCCTCCCATTCGAATCCGAAATGCACGCCCAGCTGTCCGCCCGCGAATCCCAGCGGCAGCGGCGGCATGGGGTCGCTGATGGTGACCGCTCGCAGCGCGGAGTGATCGAAGAACTCCACGCCGCTCGCGCTCTCGATGCGGATGTCCGAGAGGTCACCTCCGCGGCCAATACGGAAATACACCACCGTCCGCACCTCATTCCCTCCGGTGGAGATGCCGGCCGGCGGCGTCCAGTTGCTGGCGATCCGGTTCCGGATCAGGACCAGGTAGTAGGTGAACTCGAAGTCGCCGGTGTCGACGTTGACGTCTCCCTTGAGACCCGCCGCACCGACCTGCGCCGATGGCAGCGTGGCTGCCGCGTTCTGCTTCGTGCGTGGCGGCGGGGACGGCTGAGGCTTGGGCGGCTTCGAAGGCTTGGGAGTCTCGATCTTGACTCCTTCGTCCTCCACCGGAGCGACGGGCTCGGGCTCGGGAGCGAGCGGCTCGGGAGGCGGCGGCGGCGTGATGGGGGCGGACGGATCGACCAGGGCGACCTGGATCACGTCGGGACCGGGCACCACGAGGCTCACCGGACGCCGCACCAGGAACAGGGCAGCAACGATGAGGACGTGCACCAAGCCGGAGCCGAAGACCGAGCCGCGCAACTCATCGCCTCCTCGGCGGCGGCGGCGCCTCGGTGACCAGCCCGAGCGACGCCACTCCCGTGCGCCGGAGACGGGCGATCAGGTCCACGACCACGCCGTAGGGCACGCCCTGGTCGGCTTTGAGGAATACCGGGCGGTCGGACGCCCCGGCGCGCTCCAGCGCGCGCTCGAAATCCGCGTTCGCGATCACCTGGTTGCCGACGGCGATCCGCCGATCCGCCCGCACGCTGACGATCAGGCCTTCGCGCACATCGAGACCTCGGGACGCCACCTTCGGGAGGTTGACCTCGAGACCTCCCTGGAGGAAGGGCGCCGTCACCATGAAGATGATGAGCAGCACGAGCACCACGTCCACGAGTGGCGTGACGTTGATCTCCGCCATGGGTCTGCGGTCGCCCCCGATGATCATCGGACGCTCACCCTCACGTCCTGTACGCCGGAGCGCATGTCGAGGAACTCGTTGGCGAACTGACCGGTCGAGTTCGCGAAGTCCCGCAGTCGTCCGAGCAGGTGGTTGTAGCCGACCACGGCCGGGATGGCCGCCGCCAGTCCGGCGACGGTCGCGATCAGGGCCTCGGCAATGCCGGGGGCGACGACCACGAGCGACGCGGAGCCCTGCGCGCCGATGTTGAGAAAGGCCGTCATGACTCCCCACACGGTTCCCATCAGCCCGATGAAGGGAGACACGCTGCCGGTGGTGGCGAGGAATCCGACGTGCCGCTCGAGACGGGCGGTCTCCTCCGCCGCCGCGCGGTCCATGGCCCGCTGGGCGATCTCGAAGCGTGACCCCTCCGACCCGAGGTCGAGCTGTTCCAGGGTGCGCTGGCCAGTGATCGCGACTTTGGCCAGCAGGCTGTGAGGATGCTGGTCACAGACCAGCCGCAGGTCGGCGTTCTTCGGCAACCTGCGAAACGCGCCCAGAAACGCGCGATCGGCTCGCTCGACTCGAGCGTAGAGCCGGATTCGATTCCAGATCACGGCCCAGGAGTACACGGACATGATCAAAAGGATGGCCAGGACCACCTTGGCGAAAGGTCCCGACGCGGCGATCAGTGCCGGCACCGTCGCCCGGGCTCCGCCACTCCACTGCAACACCCACAGGATCTGCATCGAGGGCTTCACCTTCCTTGTGAAGTCGGACCCAGCCGGAGTCTTTCCGGGAGCGGCCAGTCCCAACGCGGGTCATGCCTAGGGGAGAGGTTTGCGAAGCACGCTAGCACAGCATTTGCGAGCGTCTCAAGCAAAAGCGCGGTCAGGGCTTGGGCAAGGCTCGGACCGTCAATGGAGTGCAAAAAGCGCGATCTGCCCTTCCCACGTTTGGACGGAACTCGCTAGACTCTCCCGGCGCGGAAAACTTCGGGCCGCGACTCTCTGACCGGAGGTACCCTTCCTTTGACCTGGCGCGCGACACTCACCACAGCTTTGTTTTTCGCAGTCACGCCCGTCGTCTCGCAAGCCCAGAACCTTCCCGCCGCGCCTCCCTTCACCGTGAAGACGTTCGAAGGAAAGACGGTGAGGCTGGCTGACCTTCGCGGCAAGCCTGTCGTCCTCGACTTCTGGGCGACCTGGTGCCGGCCGTGCCGCGCCGCGATGCCTCACCTCGACGCGGTCCAGAAGCGCTTTGGAGAAGGCCGCCTCGTGGTCATCGGACTGTCGGTCGACGAGGAGGACGTGGACCACGACGTGAAGCGGTTCGCCCGGGATCTCGGGGTGAGCTTCCGTCTCGGGATGGCGAACGAGAAGACACTTGATGGCTACGGGCCGATCCGCTCGCTTCCGACCACCTTCTTCATCAACCGTCAGGGCGAGGTCGTGCGGCGGGTGAAAGGCTACATCGACTCCGAGACCCTCGACTCCTACGTCCTCGAGATCGTCAATCCCAACCCGTTGACGACGGGCCGCCAGCCCTAACGGCCCACTACCCTAACGGATCCAACGAAAGAGCCACGCCCAAGGGCGTGGCTCTCGTGCTTCGTGGTGCCCGGGGCGAGACTTGAACTCGCACGGGTTTCCCCATACGCCCCTCAAACGTACGTGTCTACCAATTCCACCACCCGGGCAAACCGCCGCGCGGCTCTCCGCCGCATTCCGATGTCAGCGACCGCCGGGAGGCGCGCCTGTCGGCGCCGGCTGGCCGCCACCGCCTGCGGGAGGCTGCGCTCCAGCGGGCGGAGCTCCCTGCGTGGGAGCCTGCTGCTGACCCGCCGGCGGCGCCTGCTGAGGCGCTCCACCCTGCTGCGGTGCGGTCGGGATCGCGCGCCGAGCTTCCTCCTGGATGAGGCTTCGCGAGGGTATCCGCGTACCGGTTGACATCAGCGCCAGGACCAGCGACGTCACGAAGAAGGCTCCGCCAAGAACCATCGTCGCCTTGGTGAGCACGTCGGTGGCGCCACGACCGCCGAACACGGTCTGGGCGGTTCCGCCGAAAGCCCCTCCCGCCAGTCCGCCGCCTTTCCCCGACTGAAGCAGGATCACGAGGATCAGCGAGAGACAGATGATGATGTGGAGGGCGAGCAGCAAGCCGTACATGGGAAACCTCGAAACCTAAGGAGTGAAGAGGGTCCTGCGATGCGGCCGGCTAACCTACCAGCGGAGCAACCCTCCGTCAACGCGCTCCTGACACCGGGCGCGCGGCCGCTTCGGCGATCGCCCGGAATCCCTGGGGATCCAGGGAGGCGCCGCCGACCAGCGCTCCATCGACGTCGTCCTCGGAGAACAGCCCCGCCGCGTTGGCGGCATTCACGCTTCCGCCATAGAGGATCGCCAGCTCGGACCCCAGACGACCTTCGCCGTGGGCGTCCAGGGCGCTTCGGATGACTCGATGCGCATCGCGCGCCTGCTCGGTGGTCGCCACGCGTCCGGTGCCGATCGCCCACACCGGCTCGTAGGCGATCACGGTGCCCCGCGCGTCACTGGCCGGCAGCCCGCGATAGGCCGCTTCGATCTGGCGCGTCAGCACGGCTTCGGTCTGGCCGGCCTCGCGCTGCGCGAGCGTCTCCCCCACGCACACGATGGGGATCAGTCCGTCTCGCAGGGCGGCGCGCAGCTTGCGCGCGACCGTCGCGTCGTCTTCTCCCATGCCGTGGCGGCGCTCGGAGTGCCCCACGATCACCATCCGGCATCCCGCCGCGGAAAGCATGCTGCCCGAGACCTCGCCGGTAAAAGCGCCGTGCGGCTCCGCGTGGAGGTTCTGCGCGCCAAGCAGGATGCCGCTCCCCTCGAGGATGTCGCGCACCGGCGCGAGCGCTGTGAACGGCGGACAGACGAGCAGCGCGGCGCCGTTGGGAATCCCGCCGTCCTTCAATGCGCGGGCGGTGGCCACGGCCTCGGGAGCGGTCTTGTTCATCTTCCAGTTCCCCGCCACCAGGCGGGGTCGCCTAGGCCAGCTCGTGCTCACGCCCGGCGATCGTCGAGGGCGGCGACACCCGGGAGCACCTTGCCCTCGAGGAACTCGAGCGAAGCGCCGCCTCCCGTGGAGAGATGCGTCAGGCGCTCCGCCACGCCCGCCTGCTGCACGGCGGCCGCGGAGTCGCCGCCTCCCACGATCGTCACCGCGCCACGGCCCGTGGCGTCGGCGAGCGCGCGCGCGACCGCGAGCGTGCCTTCGGCGAAGGCCGGAACTTCGAAGACGCCCATCGGCCCGTTCCACAGCACCGTCTTCGCGTTCTGGATCTTCTCGGCGAAGCGTTTCACCGTCTCGGGTCCGATATCGACGCCCATCTCCTCGGCCCCCAATCGATCGACCGCCGTCACCTTGCCCGGTGCCGTGCCGTCGGACGCGGTCGATGCCACGCAGTCGACCGGCAGCACGAGATCCACGCCGCGCGAAGCCGCGTCGGCCGTGACCCGGCGCGCCATCTCGACGCGATCCTCCTCCACCAGCGAGCGCCCCGTCGCGACGCCTCGCGCGCGCAGGAAGGTGAACATCATCGCCCCGCCGATGAGCAGCGCGTCCACCTTGGACAGCAGTGACGTGATCACGTCGATCTTGCCGGAGATCTTGGCGCCGCCCAGGATGGCGATGAACGGCCGTCCCGGATTCTCGAGCGCCGCGCCGAGATGGTTGAGCTCCTGCTCCATCAGGAAACCGGCCGCGGCCGGCTTGAGCAGCCGCGCCACGCCTTCGGTGGATGCGTGCGCGCGATGGGCGGCGCCGAAGGCGTCGTTGACGTACACATCGCCCAGCGTGGCCAGCGAGCGTGCGAACCCGGGATCGTTCTTCTCCTCTTCGGGATGGAAGCGGAGGTTCTCGAGCAGCAGGACCTCGCCGTCCTTCAGCTGCTTCGAGCGCTGCTCCGCCAAAGTACCGATGCAGTCGTCCGCGAAGCCGATCGGCATCCTCAGCAGCCGCTCCAGCCGCCGAGCGACCGGCTTCAGGCTGTAGCGCGGGTCGGGCCCGCCCTTGGGCCGCCCGAGGTGCGACATGAGCACCAGCCGCGCCTGCTTGTGGAGCAGATAACGGATCGTGGGAAGCGTGGCGACGAGCCGCGTATCGTCGCTCACTTCGCCGTCCTGCAGAGGGACGTTGAAGTCCACGCGCGTGAGCACGCGCTTCGCGGTCGGATCGATGTCCCGCAGCGTCAGCTTGGCGAGCGGCACGGGCCTAGGCCATCAGTGTCAACGCGTCCACCACGCGGTTCGAGAAGCCCCATTCGTTGTCGTACCACGACAGGGTCTTCACGAGGCTGCCGTCCATCACCGTGGTGGAGAGCGAGTCGAACACGCTGCTGGAGGGATTTCCGATGACGTCCGAGGAGACGATCGGATCGGTGCAGTATTCGAGAATGCCCTTCATCGGTCCCTGAGCCGCGGCTTTCATGGCCGCGTTGACCGCGGCGGCGTCGGCAGGCTTCCGGACCCGGCACACCAGGTCGGTCAGCGATCCGTTCATCACCGGCACCCGCACCGCCAGGCCGTCGAGCTTGCCCTTGAGCTCGGGCATCACGAGCCCGATCGCCTTGGCCGCGCCGGTGGAGGTCGGGATCATGTTCTGGGCCGCGGCCCGCGCGCGCCTCAGATCCTTGTGGGGCAGGTCGAGGATGCGCTGATCGTTGGTGTAGGCATGGATGGTGGTCATCAGCCCATGCTCGATCTCGAAGTGGTCGTGGATCACCTTCGCCATCGGGGCCAGGCAATTGGTCGTGCACGAGCCGATGCTGACCACCACGTGCTTGGAGCGGTCGAACGCCTGGTGGTTCACGCCCATGACGAAGGTGATATCCACGTCCTTCGCCGGCGCCGAGATCAGCACCCCGCGCGCTCCGGCGCTCAAGTGGGCGGAAGCGGAGGCCTTGTCGGTGAACTTCCCGGTCGCCTCGAGCACGACCTCCACGCCCAGCGACTTCCACGGCAGCTTGGACGGCTCTTTTTCGCTCAGCACCTGGATCTTCTTGCCCGCCACCTGGAGCGCGCCGTCGACGGCCGGCCCGGCGTCAGGAAAGGTCCGGTGGATGGTGTCGTAGCGGAGCAGGTGCGCCAGTGTGGGCGCGTCGGTGACGTCGTTCACGGCCACGATCTCGAGCGGAGCGCGACGCTCGTGCGCCGCGCGCAAGACCAGGCGCCCGATCCGGCCGAAGCCGTTGATGCCGATCCGAATGGCCATCGGATTCTCCTGTCGGTCCGACTGCAGGGCCGGCCCGGCAAGTTGTTGGGATAGATGAACTTAGGGGACGAGCAAGCGGTGGACTATGACGCAACCCACGCGGCGAGGTCAAGTGCGGCGGGAAGCGGTGACCGCTATTCGGTGCTGTAGCGCAGCCGGTAGTCGCCGTAGCCCTGGTCGTCCACGAACAGGAAGGTGAGGCGCTTGCGCGTGTTTCCGCCGGCGCGCGGATCGGGCTTGGTGGTGATCGTGGCGCCGCGCTCGACCTCGTAGATCCAGACCTCGAAAGGACGAATGTCTCCTCCGAGCCCCTTGGTCTCGACGTCGCCAGTCGGACGATCCTCGCTGGCGTCGATCTGCTGCAGCACCTGTTGGAGCGTCTGATCGCCGGTGGGAATGACCTGCTTGAGGACCTCGTCCGGCTCGCCGTGACGGATGTAGACGCGCCCCATGTCGGAGAACATTCCCTTCCCCAGCGCGGCGGAGCGGGTCCACGACGAGTTCGCGTGATGCACGCGCCGGTAGAACTCCGTGCGCGCCTCGTTCTCGGCGGTGGAGGGCGTGGGATCACGCTCGCGCCAGAAGTCCTCGAGGTAGGCCTCCTGCTCGCCCGGGCTCATGCGCACAAAGGCTTCCTCGTCTTCGTCGTTGTCGAGCAGCAGGTGCACCTCGTCCTCGATGTCGCGCGGGTTGCGCCACCACGACGTCCGGTTCCACGCCACGCTGAAGCGTCCGCGGCGGACGGCGGGAGTCGACTCGCCTTCACGCCACACCTGGACCTCGAAGTCGTAGCCGCCGGCCGGGAAGGTGGAGACGTCCATGGACACCACGGGTGCGACCGATACGGCGACGGCCGTGCTCTCGTACCGCGCCATCTCGCGTCCCGTCGTCGCATCGAGGAGCCGCGCCCGCCAGTGCCACGATGCCTGCGCGTTCGAGCGCGCGACGAAGTGGGCCCGCAGATCGTTCGCCAGAAGGCCGTAGAGACGATCGGGGTTCGGGAGGAAACCCGTGTCGAGGTCGGCATGGCGGAACGCGGCGCCGGCGCCTGCCGCCTTCCCCCACACGAATTCGACGTTCGACAGGCGGCGGCCGCTCGACGGCTCGGGAACGACGATCTCGCCTTTCACCGAGGCGGATTGCGCGACCGAGCGACCGATGTAGGCGAGGCCGCGCTTGCGCGAGAGCGGATCCTCGAGCTTCACCTCCATCGTGTACGGACCCGCCTTGACCGGGAGCCTCAGCAGCACCACCTTGCCGAAGCCGCCGGTGTCGCTCGGCAACACCGTGAACTCCTGCACGGCCTGGTGATGCTTGGCGCCGAAGCGATTGTGAAGTGTTACCCCGAGCTTGAGGCGGGCGTCACCGCGATCGGAGCGACCGAGCGAAACGATCGTTGACGGCGGTAGCCGGCAGTAGATCTCGAGCAGGTCGCTTGCCGAATCGGGGAAGGCCGCGGCGTCGACGGTGAATCCCAGCCGCCCGCTCACCCGCCAGGGAAGCGGTCCCGTCGGCTCGTCGGCGAAGGATGGCCAGGCGGTCGACAGCAGGGCCAGGACCCAAAACGACGCACGCGCCCCCTGACGGAGACGCGTGGCTCGACGCCCGTGATTCGGAATCGGATCAGAACTCGAAGGTGAGGGAGAAGCGATGAGCGCCTCCCAGGTCCTGCATGTCGGTGTAGGCGTAGTCGAGCTTGGCCTCTCCTGCCACGGACACCGGGAAGTGGAAGCCCACGCCGCCCGCGAGCCCTTCGGCATCGTAGTTGATGTTGTACCCGCCGCGCAGATGGATGAAGTCCTTGAACGAATATTCGGTTCCGACGTTGAGGCGCTCCGCGTTGTCCGGCGGGTGCGAGAATTCGAGCGACCCGATCAGGTGCTGGTCGGCGGTCTGCATGAGATTGAGCGACGAGCCGACACGGAAGATGGCCGGGATGCGCGCCTCCTGTTCGATGAACTTCACCTGCGAACCGATGTTCGAAATCGTCATCCCGATTTTCATCCCCAGGACACCGACGTCGTAAAGGGTGCCGACGTCGAAGGCGTAGGTCTGCTGGCTGAACTCCGCCAGACCTTCGTGGATGAAGTTGGCGGTCACCCCCGCACTGAACTTGTCGGTGAACGACCGGGCGTACGTCAGTCCCGCCGTCATCATGCCGGCGTCGAACGTCCGCCCCGTGCCTTCGACCGGATCGGGCTGGTAGGCCGTGGTCTCGACCATGGGATCCATGGTCAGCGCTCGGGCGTGGACCGAGAAGGCGCCGGGAATCCGTTTCACGTGGAAGACGTAGCCGATCTGCTCGAACGACAGGTCGGCCACCCAGGTGGCGTGGTTGAGGCTGAGCTGCGACTTGTTCGGGTCGATGCGCGCGATTCCGGCCGCATTCCAGAACACGGCGCTCGCATCGTCGGCGACGGCGACGAACGCGTTGCCCATCCCGGCCGCACGGGCGCCCACCGAGATCTTCAGGAACTGGCCGTCGAACGTCCCGACCTTCTCGAAGATCTCGGCTGCGCCAGCCAACCCCGGGAGCATCAGTGCCAGCCCGCCGAGGGTGACGATCATTCTCTTCACGGAAGCCTCCTTCATACCCACGCCCGGTCTAGCGAATGACGACGAATTTGCCACGCTGTTGACCTTGGTCGGAATCGACCACGAATAGATAGATGCCGCTCACCACGTCCTGTCCATTGCGCGAGATCAGGTTCCATCGCGCCTGCCCGTCGTTGGCGGTGTCCTGCTGGCGGTTGTAGCCCGGCCGCGTCCTGCCATCGGGTCCCGTGATCGGCCCGCGAACCGATTCGTTGACCGCATCGTTCTCGTCGAGCTCGGCCACCATGTCTCCGGACACCGTATAGATCCGGATCTTCCACTTGCCCGGGGGCAGACCCATGAAGTCGACGTGGGTGCCCGTCGGGTCGGTCGCATTGGGTGTCAAGTCCCAGGCCGAGGGCCTGGCGAGGATGCTGGTGAACCCACGGTAGGGATTCGGAACCACCCATACCGACTTGCCCGTCTTGGTCGTGGACTGAGGCGTCACCTGGTCCGCCTCCACCGCCGAGCGGCGTCCGAAGAGCTGGCTGCCGCCCGTCGAGTCTCCGGCCGTCACCGAATAGAAGTAGATGAACCCGTTCTTGACCTCGCGGTCGATGATCATGTAGCGACCGACCTGATAACGCGTCTTCTTGATCCGCTGAGGGGGGCTCGTGCCCAGCGCGAGCCCGCTGTCCTGCACGCACGCCTGGGTCTCGGGATCCTGAACGCATGCGACCGGTTCGGCGCGCAGGATCCTGCCCGTCTGACGGTCCCAGAAGTCGCCACTCCGCAGGCAGATCTTGACCGTCGCCGTGTCTCGGCAACCGCCACCCCGCAGCTCCAGCGGGTCAGCGAGCGGATCCGTGCAGTGCGGATGCCCGGCGGGATAGTCGTAGTTGGGAATGAACACCATCGGGCAGATCAGCGTGTCCTCGACGGGGTCGCGGGTGAAGTTGCTGTCGGCGTAGTCGAACAGGCGGTACTCGGCGAGCAGCGCCCAGTCCTCGTCGTTCGGCCCCGATGCACCCACCGGGCGCTGCCAGCCGGCGACCTTCCAGATGCGGTAGGCGCGGAAGTCGAAGAAACCGGACTTGGGATCGGCGGTGGTCTCCGAGATGTTGTCCCAGGCCAGCGTGATCATGTTGTCGCCGCCCGCCACCACGCGATTCGGGTTGTCCGAGTAGTTGTAGGTCGCCGCCACGTTCAGATTCGGGCTCGGTGGCGGCGACTCCGCGTTCCAGTGCCGCAGGTAGTAACCCTGGCCCGTCGCCTCGTTCCACACCCCGGTACAGGCGTTACAGTCGAAGTCGAACCAGGTGAAAGCGTTGTCGGTCACCTGCTTGGAGACGGCCTCACGATCGGGACAGACCTCCGAGAGGAGCATCGGCGTCGACCCCGTGGGCAGCTTCACGCCGGTCTCGCAGCCGTGGCAGTCAGGCACCTTGTCGGTAAAGCCGGGGCGCGGAAGCTCGTAGACGCCTTCGTAGGCGATCTGAGCGGTAAAGGCGTTCTCCAGCGCCGGGTACTTCTCGAACAGATCGCCCAGCGGCTTCAGGCCGGCCTGATAGGAGGCGTAGTCGAGCTGGTAGTCCTGGAGCGTCAAATAGCCCCCGCGGAAGACCGCGAAGCCGATGGTGCAGGTGATCATCCCGCCGTCCGGCACGTTGAGGAAAGGACCGACCGATGACCAGGCGGTGTAATCGCCGGCCTGATCGCCTGGCTCGGCCGAGATCAGTCCGGTGGCCGGATCGACGTTCTGATTGCTGGAGAGGAACTCGAAGCGCTGCTGGTCGGTGCTGGGATTCCCGTTGCTGGCGTAGGGCGTTCCGGCGATGAACGATCGGAAGGCGCGGAAGCCGACCCGCGCTGGAGCGCGAATACCGAGCGGATCGATGGTGTGACCGAAGAGGAGCACCGAAGCGACGCCACCCGTCCTTCCTTCATCGCCGTCGTTGTCCACCACGGAAAAGCCGTTGATCCGCACCGGCATCTGGGGACAGAGCGTATCCGCAGTGCCCGCCTGGGTGGTGGACAGCTGGTAGCGTGGATCATCCGGCGTCACAGGGATCGTGAACTCACCGTTCGGGAAATACGGGATGTCCTGGTCGTCGGAGAAGTAGGTGGAGCTCGACGCGGGACCGGCGTCGATGTCGACCCGGATGCCCACGAACATGCTGTCCAGGGTGTGCCCCGAACGGTTGAAGATGTCCCATTGGACGACGTCGAAGTCGGTGAAGCCCGGGACCGAGTAGGCCCACGAGGACTGCTGGATCTCGGTCACCAGCGGCACGTGCGCCTCCGCGGTGCTCGTCGCGTAGGCAGCCGGGGTGTCGTCCCGCATCACGCAGGTGAACATGAGCTGGCCGAGCGCGCCGTAGTCCTCGTCGATGCGACCGTCCCCGTCGTTGTCACGCCCGTCGAGGAAGTCTTCGTCGATGTTGGGCTCGCCGGTGAACGGGTTGAAGTCGGCATCGTCGTTGACCAGCCGGTTGCCGTTGATGATGCCGTCGTAAGCGCGGTACATCCGGTCTTCCGGATCGGGCGTCGGCGGCCACCACTCGGGGTTGTAGGAGACGCGGCGCACCGCCGTCGGGTCGGTGGCCGTGGGATTGACCCCCCCCACCGCGACCAGGATGAAGTTGAGGTACTCGACACCCGAGGCGCCGGGCCACTGGCCCGACGGGTCGCTCGAGATATTGATGAACGGATTGCCGATCACCCCGTAGTTGGTCACCTTCATGACCACGTTCCCGACCGTGAGAACGGCGCCCGGGCCATAGATGTCTGGGATCGCCGCCGGCGTGGCGGTGCGGTGCTTCATGTCGCCAATGGGATTGGAGGCCGCTCGCTGATGGGACCGAAGCCGTTCGAAGGCCTCTTGCTCGTCCCGATCGGCCTTGGCGTGCGCCAGGGATGTGACGGCCAATTGGGCGATCAGCACTGCGGACAGCGCGCGGCGCGTGGTCATGAAGCTCATGTGGGGAGTGTGCTCCTGCACTCTCGCTAGAACGTGATGCTCACGCCCATGCGCACGCTGCGACCTTCCTGGAACACTCGCGGGTCGTGCACGGGAACCCAGTCCAGGAAGTTGTCGCCATTGGTGTCCTGCAAGTAGGCGCCGCCGGCACGCCCGGTCTCCGTGAAGTAAATCAAGTACTCGTCGCCCGACTGACCCACGAAGGGATTGGGGAAGACGGAGTACGTAAGGTTGTTGATGTTCTTGGCGCCGAGGACGTTCCGCGCGTCGAAGAACAGGGTCACGTTCTGTCCCCAGACCCGGAAGTACTTGTCGCCGTCGACCGTGAGGATCGAGTTCGAGGGCAGGCGGCGCGAGTTGTTGAGCGTGGGGTCCGGCTTGCGATCGTTTCGGAAGTTCGGCGTGAACGGGAAGCCCGACCCGTACTGCCACAGGAAGCGGAATCCCCAGCGGCCCGGGTCGCGCACCACGCCCTGAATCGTCAGCGTGCTGCGCTGATCCCAGTCGAGCGGCTGCTCGGAGATCGGCAGGTAGAGACCGCCGCCGGTGATGAACTGCTGGGCCGACTGCGGATCCGAAGCCACACCCGTGGCGATCTGGTAGGTGTAGTTCACCTCGGCCGAGAACTTGTGGCTGAAGCTCTTGGTGATGCTGGCCTCGAAGCCGCGAGCGCTGGCGTAGTCCTCGTTCACGTAAACCGAGATCTGGTTGCCGAACTCGTCGCTCGCGGCGCGCGTCGAGATCAGGCCGTAGATGTCCTTGAAGAACACCGCGAACTGGCCGGAGATATCGCGGGTGAACAGGTGCTGGACCGCGGCCTGGTAGGCGATGTTGGTCTCGGGCTCCAGGTCCGGGTTTCCGCGAATCGCGACCGTCGAGGACAGGCCGCGGTTCTCGAACACGAAGTTGCGGCCGGGCGTTTGGTAGGTCCAGCCGTAATGGAAGCTCAGCACGTCCTTGTCGGAGATGGGATAGGCGATCCCCAGTCGCGGACTGACCTGCTGCTTGTAACGCTTGCCGCTCGGCAGATCCGCGGTCTCGACCTGATCACCGGGCGTGAACAGGTCGTAGCGCAGGCCGGCGTTCAGCACCAGGCCTTCGTACTCCCACCGGTCCTGCGCGTAAACGGCGCCTTCGGGGTTGTAGTTGACGTAGTCGGAGCGCACGCCGCCCGGCCCCGTAGGGCTCTCGTCGTTGGGCCGGATGATGCCGAGGTTCTGGACCCGGTTGTAGCGAGCCTCGATGCCGGTCTTGAAGGTGTGCTGCTTCCACTTTCGAGTCGAGAAGTCGCTCTTGAGGACGGCGGTGGAGGTGGTGCGGTCCGAATACGTGGGGAAGTCCCCGTGGGTGGCGAAGAAAGGGTTGTTCTCGGTGCCGACCGTGGTATTTCCGTCCCAGTACTCCGGACTGTCGATCCAGTAGTCCCAGGGCAGCTTCTGCCCGATCGACGACAGCGTCTTGAAGTTGAGCGACGAGGCGCGCGTGGTCCACACCGTCTTGTCGGAGAGCTGGCTGGTCCACACCGCGGTGAGTCCATGGAAGCGGTCATCGGTGGTCGGCACGTGGTCCGGCATGTTGACGGGCTCATAGGTGCTGTCGATCTGCGTGTACGACCAGGTGCCGTACCTGGGCCGATAAGTGTCGGGCTGGCCATTGGCGCGGACGGTGTCGTAGGTCGTCTTCACGTAGCCCTGCCGACTCCACATGTGGTTGTACGGCGTCGCGATGTTGCGGTTGTTGATGGTCTCGAGCGTGACCTTGTGGCGCGGGCTGATCCGGTACGCGAGCTTGAGGTTGGTATTGATCTGGTTTTGCTGCCGGTTGCCGAGCGCGATGAAGTCCCACAGCGTGCGCGAGGGCTTGGTGAGCGTGGTGGGCGTGTACGTGTCGGTGAACGTTCCCTCGTAGGTCGCGAAATAGGTCAGGTTCTTGATGGGCGTAGGACCGCCGAAGCCGAAGGTGAAGCGGTCGAAGTTGTTGTAGGTCTTCGTGGGATCGCCATAGCGGTCGGTGTCCCAGCGGACCTCGCCGCCGAACTTCTCGGTGCCTTCCTTGGTCGAGACCGCGACCACGCCGGAGAGCGCGTTGCCGTACTCGGCGTCCATGCCGCCCGAGAGGACGTCCGCTCCGGCCACCGCGAGGTTCGCGATGTTGGCGCCGCCTCCGAACAGCGGGTCGGACACCTCGACGCCGTCGATCTGGAACTTGACCTCGCCGCCACGGCCGCCGCGGAAGTGCAGCTCGCCGCCTTGCGCGACCACGCCCGCCTTGACCGACACCGCCTGACTCAGGTTGTCGACCGGAAGGTCCTTCATGGTCTGGGCGCTGATCTGCTGCTTGCTGGTGGAGGACTTGGTGTCGATCTGCTTCTTGGCGCTGACCTCGATCTCCTCGATCTGCTTGACGACCTTGGAGGAGCCGAGCGTGAACTCGACGGTGGCGGTCTGGCCGGCGTTGATCTGGACGTCCTTGACCTGCTTGTCGAAGCCGATGGCCTGGACCTGGACCTGTGCCGTGCCCACCGGGACGCCGACGATGGTGAAGCTGCCGTTCTCATCGGTCTGGGCGCCCTGCTTGGAACCCAGCACGATCACGTTCACGTAGGCGGCGGGGTCCTTCCCCTTCTCGTACACCTTCCCGGTGATACGGCCCGTCGGCCCGGCCGGCCGGGGCGCCTGCCCGAGAGCGGGGTATGCCAGCGCGCAGCCGAGCAACACCATGTACAAGACTCGGAAACGCATTCTTCTCCACCTTCATTCTTCAGGTCGCAACGACCGGGACCTGGGGCCGGAGGCGGCGAGCAACCTTGCCACCTTGCCAATCTGCTAACACCCTGTCAACTGCTAACGGCTCCTCGACTTGGGTGAATCCTCCAGCCTCGTCACCAGATTGCCGGGTCTGGAGAACGAAAGAATCCGCACCTTCTTATGTTGGGGAGTCGGGGGGCAGCTGAGGTCACGACCATCATGCGCCGGAGGAAACCTTGGCGCCTGCGCCCAGCCGTCCCGAACTATGGCGGCCGTCCAAATGGACGTCAAGACTTTTCCGACCAGCGATGGCCTAGAAGACCCACCGAACCTGGGCTCCCAGCTGCTGCCGGCTCTCCTTGGGGTCGGTGGAGTCCTCGAAGTCGGGTGAGATCCACTCGATCGACCAGCCGAAGTCGAGGGCCCAGATGGAGCCCAACGGCCGGATCCCGAACCCGGTGGTGAGCGTGTTGCTCTTGTACTCGTTGTGATCGGTGAGCTCGTCCAGGTCGTCGGAGCGGCGGATGAACCCTAGCCGACCGGTGAGGGCCGAAGTGCAGGCGTACTCCAGCCCGCCCCGGATGTCGGATGTGCGGCGGTGGGGCCCGTCGCCCTCGTAGCTCAGTGGGTCGTTGCCCGGAACCGGAGCCGGGTTCTCGAAGACATCCAGCTCGAGCGACTCCTTGGCGAAGTGGTACTCCGCTCCGACCAGGCCACGGCTCCCGAATCGCCAGGTGGCTCCGTAGGCGATGTCCCATCCGCTGTCCTTGGCGCGGCTGCGGACGATGCTGTCCGGCAGGGCGAGCGAGTCGGCTCCGCGACGGTTGGCCGCGACGTTGAGGAAGTAATTGTAGGAGTCGACGGCGCCCGGCGGCGGCGGCAGGATGTCCACGGTTCGGTTCCAGCTCCTCCCCCCCGCATTGAGCTCGAGGTTGCCCATCTTCCAGCGCAGGCGCCCGCGTCCTTCGCTCCCGTCCTCTGCACGGTCGAGCACCTTGCCTCGCCCGGTGAACGGATTTTGGTTCTGTCCGGCCTTGAGCGTGAAGACGAAGCGCTCCTCGTTCTCGGCGGTCCACGTGCGGCCGTCGAGCGCGTACTCGAACGCCTGATAGCGACCCGAGAGTCCCAGGCGGCCGGTGTAGTAGGAACGATCCTCGCCGGTGCCGGTGTCGTGGATGTTGTCCGAGTTCTCCCCTTCGACCCGGGTCGCGGTCGCTTCGCCGCCGACGGCGGCGGTCATCCAGCCTGCGATCCGATACGAAAGCCCCAGGCCGCCTCCCAAGGCGGATGCGCGCACTTCGTCGGGGTCGAAGAAGTTGGGCGGTGGCACGATCACGCTCTCCTTCCCCAGGTACTGGCCTTCGGCGTTGGAGAAGAAGGTGCGGTACTCCTCGAGCGAGTTGGCGTTCACGTTGAAGATATGCAGCTCGTAGATCATGCGGTCCGACTGGAAGCGCGGCATGCGGCCGCTGAGGATCGCCTCGAAGCGGGGCAGGTCGAGATGGTCGCGCAGCACGCGGGTGTCGCTGTACGGCTGGTCCGAACGCAACTGAGTGAAGTCACCGATCAGCCCGTAGATGCTGTTCTCGCTGCGCTTCCAGCCCTCGTAGGCGAGCCGCACCTCTCGCCCCGCCAGATGCTGGCGCTCCGTGCTGCTCCCGACCGGGGTGTGCCGGGCCGCCGCCGAGGACGTCGCGGGCCGGAGATCGAACGACGAGCTGGTATCGGCCTCGAACAGGCCGATGGGATTGGCCGCGAGGTCCCACAGATTGACCGCGTTGTGGACGTCGCTGGCGAGCGTCAGCCGGCCCATGCCGAGCAGGCGCGGGCTGCGGGAAGTGGCATCGGGCGAGAAGTCGAAGGTGTAGCTGAGCGGATCGCGAATCTGGGCGAGAGCCGCCGTGGTCCATGAGATCAGCGTCCAGCAAAGCGCGCTCAGCATCAGGCCGCGCGAAGCCCTCATGCCTTCTCCTTTCGAACCACCCGATCGAGCGGACCCGCGCGTTGAGGAACAGCAACCTCCGAGCAGGGCGGAAGTGACGCGCGGTCAACGTCCTGCGCCAGACACGAACGCGGGATACTAAGAACCGGCCGGGGGAGTGTCAACGGCGAAGTCCACCTCTCGGACCGGACACGAAGGGACTCTCGCGCACGAAAAAACGCCACGGCCGCTCGGTCGCGACGCGGATACCGACCCGGGAGCTGGTTCCGATTCGGCCTGCCAAGCGTTCCGGCCGCCGGTCGGATACCCAGAGAGGTGGCTGGGTGACATCGAGGCCGTTGCGGGTGAGGTCCAGTCCAAAGGCCTGCGCCAGACAGCCGGGGCCGCGCGCCAGTCGCTCGAGCACCGGGACGCCACGACGCCTGCGCATGATCTCGATGCCGATCCGCGGCTCTGCCGCTCGCAGGAGGACGGCGCTGGCGACGCCATCACGCCCCGTCACCAGGTTGAGGCAGTGATGCATCCCGTACGTGAAGTAGACATACGCATGGCCGGGTTCGCCGAACATCACCGCGTTGCGGCGTGTCCGTCCTCGGAAGGCGTGGCTCGCCGGATCGGCCTCGCCGCGATAAGCCTCGACCTCGACGATCACCCCGGCGACTCGTCCCTCGCGCGTGTCGTGGACCAGCATGCGCCCGATCAGATCGCGCGCGACCCTCGTCACCGGGCGATCGTAGAAATCACGCGGCAAGGGTTTGCCGAGCGCGCGCCGCGCCTCCCCCTCCGCGGTCGTCGATGCGTCGGCGCCGAGACTCAATGGGCGATGCCCGCCTCGCCGACTCCGAGTGACTTGAGCGGCTCCATGAAGGTGGCGCGGATCTCTTCGAGCCGCTTCTCGGAGCGGGCCTCGAAGCGCACCACGATCACCGCCTGAGTATTCGACGCGCGGGCGAGTCCCCAGCCGTCGCCGAACTCCACGCGGACGCCATCGATGTCGATGACCCGGTAGCGGCTCGAGAACTCTCGCTTGAGCGTCTCGACCACCGCAAACTTCTTGTCCTCCGGACAAGGCAGGCGGATCTCCGGCGTCGAATGGTATTGGGGAATCGTGTCCACGAGGTCGGCCAGGCTCTTCCCGGACGATGCCACGTAGCGCAGCAGTCGGCCCGCCGCGAACAATGCGTCGTCGAATCCGAAAAACCCCTCGCGGAAGAACATGTGGCCCGACATCTCTCCCGCCAGCGGCGCTCCGGTTTCCCACAGCCGGCTCTTGAGCAGCGAGTGGCCGGTCTTCCACATCATCGGCTGGCCGCCGTGCGCGGCGATGTCCTCGATCAGTCCCTGCGAGCACTTGACGTCGAAGATGATCGGCGCCCCGGGGACACGCGTCAGCACGTCGCGCGCGAACAAGGCGAGCAGCTGGTCGCCGAACACGACCCGCCCCCGCGAATCCACCGCGCCGATGCGGTCGGCATCGCCGTCGAAGCCGATGCCGAGATCGGCGCCGGAGCGCCGGACCTCGGCGATCAGATCCTTCAGCAGCTCGGGCACCGTGGGGTCCGGCAGGTGATTGGGGAAGCGCCCGTCGAGCTCGGCGAAGAGGGGCGTGACCTTGTGTCCCATGGTCTCGAACGCGCCCGGCACGACCGTGCCCGCGCAGCCGTTGCCGCAGTCCATCACGACCGTGAGGCCCTTGGCGCTCGCGCACCGATCCTCGAGCATGCGCCGGTAGTCGGCCAGGACGGGCCGATCGGCGGCCTTTCCTGGAGTCGCCGAGACGAAATCGCCGCGCTCGATCCGCTGGCGCATCTCCTGGATCTGGGCGCCGAACACCGGCCGCGGGCCCCGCGTCATCTTGAAGCCGTTGTACTCGGCGGGATTGTGGCTGCCGGTCACCTGGAGGCCCGCGTCCGCGCCCGCCTGCGCGACCGCGTAGTAGAGCGCGGGAGTCGGCACGACGCCCACCCGATGCACGTCGAGCCCGCACTGGACGAGTCCCTTCTCGACCCCCGCGGCCAGACGCGAGCTGCTGGGACGCACGTCGCGGCCGAGCGCCACGATGCGCGCGCCGTCGCCGGCGACCAGCGTGCCGAACGCGCGTCCGACGCCTTCGGCCACCTCGTCGGTCAGCTCGGTTTCGTGGAGACCGCGGATGTCGTACTCGCGAAAAATGTGGGCCGGAGCCATCAGGCCTCCTTGCGCTTGAGATAGGCGTCGATGAAGGAATCCAGGTCGCCGTCGAGCACCTTGTGCACGTCGCCGACCTTGAGCTCGGTGCGGTGGTCGTTCACCAGAGTATAAGGATGGAGGACGTAGGAGCGGATCTGGCTCCCGAAGTCGATGTCCTTCTTGGCGCCGGCGATCGCTTCGCTCTTCGCCTTCTCCCGCTCCTGGTAATGGAGGAAGAGCCGGGAGCGGAGGATCCGCATGGCGTTGTCCCGGTTCCGGTGCTGGCTCCTCTCGGCCTGGGACTGCACCACGAGCCCGGTGGGAAGGTGCGTGATGCGGACCGCGGACTCCGTCTTGTTGACGTGCTGGCCTCCGGCCCCGCTGGCGCGGAAGGTATCGATGCGGAGATCGGCCGGAGCGACGTCGACCGTGATGGTGTCGTCGACCATGGGAAAGATGAATACCGAGGCGAACGAGGTGTGACGGCGCTGCGCCGCGTCGTAGGGCGAGATGCGCACCAGCCGGTGGACTCCGCTCTCGGCCTTGAGATAGCCGTAGGCATAGTCGCCGGTGATCTCGACCGTCACGTCCTTGATGCCCGCCTCTTCACCGGGCTGGAGGTCGAGCACGTTGGCCGCGTATCCGTGACGCTCGGCCCAGCGCATGTACATGCGGAACAGCATCTGAGCCCAGTCCTGAGACTCGGTCCCTCCCGCTCCGGGGTGGATGGCGACGAGCGCGCCGAGGCGGTCGTACTCTCCGGACAGGAGACTCTTGAGCTCCAGCTCGCCGATCCCGCCTTCGAGCGTGTCGAGCTCGCGCGACAGCTCGGCGAGCATTCCCTGGTCGCCTTCGGACTCGGCGAGGTCGAGCATCTCCGCGAGGCCGCTGAGCGAGCTCTCCTGGACGGCCCATTCGTCGACCGTGCGCTTCTCGCGCTTCATCTCGGCGACGGTCTTCTGCGCCTCCTCGGGCCGGTCCCAGAAGCCCGGCGCCGCCATGCGTCCTTCGAGCTCCGCGACGCGCGCCCGCCCGCGATCGACGTCAAAGGTACCTCCGCAGGTCGTCGAGCGTGTGGCGTGCGTTGTCGATGCGTTTTCGCAGCTCGCTGGTGGTCAGCATCCGGTTCCTTTCGTCGACTCGGCCTCGAGGCTCGCCAGCGCGGCTCGCGCCTGCCGGCGCAGCTCCTCGGCCGATCCCTGGTTCACCAGCGTCACGTCGGCAGCCGCCGCGAACGCCTCGTTGGTTCGTTGCGCCGCGAGCCTCGCGCGCGCCTCGGACTCACTGAGGCCGCGGGCCCGCCATAACCTCTCGATCTGCGCGGCTTCCGGAGCGACCACGGCGATGACCGCGTCGCAGTCGCGTTCGAGACCCCACTCCAGCATCAGTGCCGCGTCGATCACGGCCACGCCGCGAGCGCCCGCGGCGCGCAGCGTGTCCAGCTCGTGCCGGATGCGCTCGACGATGCGCGGATGCACCAGCGCGTCGAGCCGCGCTCGCGCCTCCCGATCGCTGAAGATCCGCGCCGCCACCCGCGGCCGGTCGAGCTCGCCGTTCTCGCGGTAGATCCCGGGTCCGTACTCGGCGGCGAGGGCCTTCCGAACCTCGGGATCGCGATCGGTCACCTCGTGTCCCAGCCGATCCGCCTCGATCAGCCGGGCGCCGTCTTCCGCCAGCGCGCGCGCCACCGTGGTCTTTCCGCTGCCCGCACGGCCGACCAGGCCGATGATCAGCAAGCCATCGCGGGCCTTGGCGCGACGCGGCTTCCCCTCAGTGGACATCGAACCAGGTCGATCCTCGCCCCACCGTGACGACCAGCGGCACGCGAAGCGGGAAGCAGCCTTCCATCTCTTCTCGCACGCGTTCCGAGACCAGGTCCGCGTCCTGCATCGGGCATTCGAGCAGCAGCTCGTCGTGCACCTGGAGCAGCAATCTAGCCGAGGGAATGTGGGCCTTCAAGGCAGCGGCCACGCGAATCATCGCGAGCTTCATGAGATCCGCCGCCGAGCCCTGGATGGGCGTGTTGATTGCGGCGCGCTCGGTGGCCGAGCGCTCTCCCCCGTGGGCGCTGTCGAGCCCCGGAAGGTAACGGCGGCGGCCGAGCAGGGTCGCCACCCACCCTTGCTGGCGCGCGTCCGCCATCGTGCGGTCGAGGAACGCGCGCACGCCGCCGAACACGCGGAAGTATTCGGCGATGAATGCCTGCGCTTCGGCGAGCGGGATGCCCATCTGCTGCGCCAGGCTGCGCGCGCCCATGCCGTACATGATTCCGAAGTTGACGATCTTGGCTCGCGCCCGGAGTCCCGGATCGAGCGGTCCCTGCACCTTGAAGATCGAGCGCGCGGTGCGGTCGTGGACGTCGTCGCCGCTCTCGAAGGCCGCCACCAGTCCCGGATCTCCGGAGAGGTGCGCCATCACCCGCAGCTCGATCTGCGAGTAGTCGGCGCCGATCAGCACCGCTCCCGGCGCGGCGACGAAGGCCTGGCGGATCCTGCGACCGCGCTCGGTGCGCATCGGGATGTTCTGGAGGTTGGGATGGCTGGACGAGATCCGCCCGGTGGCCGCGCCGGTCTGGTCGAAGACGGTGTGCACTCTCCCGTCGCGCGGATCCACTTCCGCCGGCAGCGCGTCGAAGTAGGTGGAGCGCAGCTTCGACAAGGCCCGGTACTCGAGCAGCCGTGCCGGGAACGCGTGCACGCCGGCCAGGTCTTCGAGCACATCCTGCCGGGTCGACAGGGCGCCGCCGGGCGTGCGGCCCTTGGCCTTGAGCCCCAGCGTCTCGAACATCACCTTCGCCACCTGCGGGCCGCTGTCCAGGTTGATGGGCTCACCGGCCATGGCCACGAGCTCGACGCGCAGGCGGTCGATCTCCTCCGCCGCGGCTCGAGACATCGCGCGCAGCGCTGAGGCGTCGAGCCGCACGCCCGCGCGCTCCATGTCCAGCAGCACGGGGGTCAGCGGCCGCTCGAGCGTCTCGTAGAGCCCCCACTGGTCGCGCGCTTCGAGCTGCGCGCGGAGCGCCTGGGCGAGCGGAATCAGCGTCGCGGTGATCCGCGCCGCCATCGCGCCGGCTTCGAGCGGCAGCGCGCTTGGCTTGATCCTGCGCCCGCCCGGCGCCTCACCGAGGCGCGGCAAGCTCGCGCCGAGGAAGTCGCGCGCCATTGCCTCGAGCGAGTGATCGCGCTCGGGATCGCACAGGAACGACAGGACGCGGAGGTCCACGTCCGGAGCGCCTTCATGCAGCGCGAGCTCGAGACCGAGACCTTCCAGCAGGTGGGCACAGCCCTTGAGGTCGATGCCGATCTTGGGCACCTGGGGATCGGCCAGAGCCAGACCGAGCCAGTCTCGCAGGCGATCGATGCCCACGTTGCTGGCGCCCTCGTGACCGATCGGGATGTAACTCGCGCCCTTGGGCGTGGCCACTCCGAGGCCGACGACCCGGGCGGTGCGTGGGTGCTCGCCTTCGAAGAGCGGATGGATGGCGAGTCCTGCGCGCGCGTCTTCGAGCACGGCGCGCACCTCCGCCTCGAGCTCTTCAGGGGCGGTCGCGGTCGCAGTGGCCTGGACGGGATCGAGCCAGAGATCGAGCGAGGCTTGCGACTGCATGGGCGCGGAGGCCTCGGCCCGTGGTTCGGGCGCGGGCGGCGACGCCGCCGGCCGCGACTGCTCCTCGCGAGCGATCTCGGGCAGTCGACGCTCGAGCGCCTTCAGCTCGTAGCGCAGCACGAGATCGCGGAATGCGTCGGGCCGGATGGGCTGGACCCTGAGATCCTCCCACGTGCACTCGAGATCGAGGTCAGTCTTCACCGTCACCAGCTCGCGCGACAGGAACGCCTGCTCGCGATTCGCCTCGAGCCGGGCGCGGATCGACGGCTTCTTGATCTCCGCGAGATGTTCGTAGATGCCTTCGAGCGATCCGTACGCTCGCAGCAGCTCGTCGGCGGTCTTGTCGCCGATCCCGGGCACGCCGGGGACGTTGTCGATCGTGTCCCCGAGCAGCGCGAGCACGTCCACCACGTGCTCGGGCGGCACGCCCCATTTCTCGATCACGGCGGCCCGATCGATCCACGCGTACTCCTCGCCGCGCCGCAGCGGCGCCAGGACCTTCACCCGGTCGCTCACGAGCTGCACCAGATCCTTGTCGCCGGTGATGAGCACGACGTCGAGCCCGTCCTTCTCGGCGCTGCGCGCGAGCGTGGCCATCACGTCGTCGGCTTCCATGCCGGGGATCTGGATCACGGGAAGGCCGAGCGCCTTCGCCATCTCCTCCACCGGCCGGACCTGGCTCAGCAGATCGTCGGGCATCGGCTTGCGAGTCGCCTTGTACTCGGCGAAGCGCTCGTGGCGGAAGGTCTTCCCAGGCCCGTCCCACGCCAGCGCCCAGTAGTCGGGCTTCTCCTCGCGCCTGATCTTGAGCACCGTGTTGGCGAAGCCGAGGATCGCGTTGGTCGCCTCCCCGCGCGAGTTGCGCAGAGGCACCCACTTGCTGGGATCCTCCCGGTCGCGCGTGAGCAGCGCGTGGTAGGCCCGGTA
>DASTBI010000144.1 GCA_035712145.1 Candidatus Eisenbacteria bacterium
GGCGCCACGGCGATGGCGAGCGCGGACAAGAGCACCTCCTGGAGCATGAAGGCCAGCGTCATCGAAGCCTGCTCCTGTCCCATGTTGTGTCCGTGCTACTTCTCGAAGAAGCCTGCCGCACACGCCGGGGCGGAGGGCCAGGCGCAGCATTTCTGCCGGTCGAACAAGGCATTCCACGTACACAAGGGCAGCTTCGGCAAGACTCCTCTCGACGAGGTGGAGTTCTGGATGTCCTGGGACGTCGGCGACGGCTTCGACGACGGAACGATGAAGTGGGCCGTGCTCCACTTCGGTCCCTCGGTCACGAAGGAGCAGCGCGACGGCATTCTGGCGATCCTCTCCCATCTCTATCCCTACCGGTGGGAGACGCCGATCGCGATCGGCGATGACATGGAGATCCACTGGGACCGGACCGACGACAAGGCCGTGGCGCGACTCGACGGCGGCAAGGCCGGGGAGGTGGTCCTGAGCGCGGCCGCGGTGCGCCGCGTGAAGACAGGAGCCACGGTGATCGAGAATCTCCGGTACTGGGGCGCTCCGCGGAACAGCGGATTCGTGCTCATGCCCTGTGAGGTCGAAGCCTATCGGCTCGGTCCTCACGCCTTCGAGTACAAGGGCACGAGCGGCTTCACGGTCACGTTCGACCTGTCGTCGAAAGATGGGGCCGCTTCGGGCGGCGGACACTGAGGCACGACCATGGCCGCGTCATGGTGGGCGGCATGAACTCCGTTCCGCTATGCCTGGATCTCGTGCGCCACGGCGAGGCCCAGCCCTCCGGTGTCGGCGGTGATGCGGCACGAAGGTTGACGCCTGCCGGCCGGGCCGCGATCACGAGTCTGGCGGAGCGCCTCGCGCGCGAGGGCTGGCGGCCCGCGGCCATGTGGTCGAGTCCATTGTTCCGCGCGCAGGAGACCGCCGCGATCCTCTCCGCCGCTTGTCCTGGGCTCCTGATCGAAACGCTCGATGCTCTGGTACCGGACGCCGAGCCCGAGGAGCTCGCGGCGGAGCTCGTACGGCGCGCGCCGAAACAGCACGTCGTGCTGGTCGGACACCAGCCACTGATGGGCCGTCTCACGGCATGGCTCAGCGGTGGCCGCGAAGCGTCTTTCCAGGCCGGCGCGCTGGTTCGGCTCGAAGTGGTCGGAGGCGTGCGCCAAGGATGCGCGACCGTCGTGCTCGAGGTCCCGCCGCACTCGTCGTGAGCCTTCCGACGCCCTGGCGGCCAATCGGTTAAGCTGCTCTGCCTCCTCGCAGGGGCGTCGTCTTCCGTGGGTCAGGACCGCCATCACCCCCATGCCCAAGCTCTTCGCGACCAAGTACGGCTATTTCACGGCCGACGGCCGGGAGTACGTGATCACGCGCCCCGACACCCCGAAGCCGTGGGTGAACGTGATCTGTCCCGGTGACTACGGCACGGTCATCAGCCAGGCCGGCTCCGGCTATTCCTGGAAGACCCACGCCACCTTCAACCGGATCAACCGCTGGGAACAGGACCTGGTGCGGGACGAGTGGGGCAAATACCTCTACTGCCGCGACCGCTCGACCCGGAAGCACTGGTCACTGGCGTTCCAGCCGGTGCGCGCCAGACCTTCCCGATACGAGGTGCGGCACGGCATCGGGTACACGACGTTCCGCGCGCTGCACCACGGAATATGGAGCGAGTACACGATCTTCGTGCCGCCCGACGACTCGCTCGAGATCTGGCGGGTTCGTCTCGAGAACGTCTCGCGCTCGACCCGGCGCCTCGACCTGTTCAGCTATTTCGAGTGGAACCTGGGGCCGGCGCCCGACACGCACCGCGAGTTCCACAAGCTCTTCATCGAGCAGGAGTACGTGGCCGCGGCGCGCGCGCTGCTGGCCACCAAGCGGCTCAACACCATCGCCGAGCATGGCCGCGGGCAGCCGTGGAACGTGGAATGGCCTCACGTCGCGTTTCACGCGGCGAGCGTGACTCCGGCAGGTTTCGAGACCGACAAGGAGAAGTTCGTCGGCCGCCACGGCGCGCTCTCCTCGCCCCTGGCGCTTTCGCGCGACCGGCTGCGCGGAACCGCCGGGAAGTGGCAGGACGCGATCGCATCGCTTCAGGTCCCGGTGACGCTGCGGCCCGGGCAGACGCGGGAGGTGGTGTTCACGCTCGGCATCGCGGACCGCCGGGCTTCGGCGCTCCGCCTCGCTCGCCGCTATGCCACGCCGGAGGCCGTCGAGCGGGCGTGGGACTCGATGCGCCGTCACTGGGACTCCTGGCTCGCGCCGCTCGAAGTCACGACGCCGGATGCGGGCTTCGATGTCATGACCAACGTATGGCTCAAGTACCAGGCGATGTCGGGACGGATCTGGGGCCGGAGCGGCTATTACCAGCCCGGGGGCGCTTTCGGCTATCGCGACCAGCTCCAGGACAGCCAGGTGTTCCTGCCGATCGCGCCGGAGCGAACGCGGCGGCAGATCCTGCTCCACGCCGCACATCAGTTCGCCGACGGCACGACGCTCCACTGGTGGCATCCGCTCACCGAGGAGGGCCTGAAGAAGCCGCTCAACGACGATCTCCTCTGGCTGCCTTTCGTCACCCTCAATTACCTGCGTGAGACCGCGGACTTCGCGGTGCTCGAAGTGCGAGCGCCGTTCCTCGCCGAGCCCGGCGCTCCGCCGCCGGCGGATGGCACCCTCTACGACCATTGCCGCCGCGCGATCGACTCGTTCTGGGACCGGCTGAGCCCGCGCGGCGTGCCGCGGATGGGCGCGGGCGACTGGAATGACGGCCTCTCGGCGATCGGCCGTGAGCTCAAATCCGAGAGCGTGTGGCTCGCCCACTTCCTGATCGGGATCCTCGAGGGCTGGGTCGAGCTGGAGCGCCGTCTCCGCCGCCCCGACGAGCGGGTGATCGAGCGCTACGCGCGCGAAGCGCAATCCATGCGCGAAGCGGTCAACCGCCACTTCTGGGATGGCGCGTGGTACGTGCGGGCCACCAAGGACTCGGGAGAGCCGATCGGCTCACGCCGCAATCGCGACGGCAAGATCTTCATCAATGCGCAGACCTGGGCCGTGCTCCACGATGTCGTGCCCAAGGAGCGCCGAGCGACGCTGTTGCGCTCGATGGAGCGCCATCTCTACAAGGCATACGGCCCGCTGTCGCTCTTCCCCGCGTACCGCGAGCCCGACGCCGAGATCGGCTATCTCACCCGCTACGCGCCCGGCGCGAGAGAGAACGGCGGCTTGTATACCCACGCCGCGGTCTGGGCGGTGCAGGCCGAGTGCATGCTGAAGCGGCGAGGCAAAGCCTGGGAGCTGCTCCGGCGGTTCTGGCCGGTGCACCGCGGGATGGACCCCGATCTCTACCAGGCCGAGCCCTACGTCTCCCCCGGCAACGTCGACGGACCGAACTCGCCCCATTACGGGCGCGGCGGCTGGACGTGGTACACCGGGTCCGCCGCGTGGATGCTGCGGGTCGGCACGGAGTGGCTGCTCGGCGTCCGTCCCGCCTGGGATGGTCTCCTGATCGACCCGTGTCTTCCCCCCGAATGGAAAGGCTTTCGCATGACCCGCCGCTTCCGCGACAGCACGTATCGCATCGAGGTCTCGGTGAAGCCGGGCGAGGCTCAGATCACCTTGGATGGCCGGCCGCACGAAGGGCAGGTCGTTCCCGCATTTCGCGACGGGCGCGAGCACGTCGTCACGGTGCGCGTCCCTCCGGCCTGACCCATGTCCGACCTCACTCGCTTCCCGGAAGGATTCCTGTGGGGCGCGGCCACCTCGGCGTACCAGATCGAAGGATCTCCGCTCGCCGAAGGGGCCGGGCCGAGCAACTGGCATCGCTTCTCGCATCTCGAGGGAACGGTCGAGAACGGCGACACCGGCGACGTCGCATGCGATCACTATCGGCGCTTCGCCGATGACGTGGACCTGATGCGTGAGCTCAATCTCGGCGCCTATCGCTTCAGCATCGCCTGGGCGCGAGTTCTTCCCGAGGGGCGCGGCGCCGTCAACCCCAGAGGGCTCGACTTCTACGCACGGCTGATCGACCGGCTGCTCGAGCGCGACATCGCGCCGGCGCCCACGCTCTATCACTGGGATCTCCCCGCGGCGCTCGAAGACCGCGGCGGGTGGGCGAATCCCGACAGTCCGAGCTGGTTCCAGGACTACGCGCAGGTCGTCTTCGAGCGTCTCGCGGACCGCGTGCCGATGTGGGCGACGCTCAACGAGCCCATCCTCGTCTCGCACGCAGGCCACGTGCTCGGCATCCATCCGCCGGGCCATCGCTCGGTCAGCGAGGCGGCGGCGGTGGCGCGTCACCTGCTGCTCGCGCACGGCGCCGCCGTCGAGGCCTATCGGGGAACGGCCAAGGGCAATATCGGAATCGTGCTCAACCTCGAGCCCCGCGTTCCGGCGAGCGGGTCCGCCGAGGACGCGGAGGCCACGCGGCGCGCCGACATCTACTACAACCAGCAGTACCTCCACACGGTGTTCACCGGGCAGTGGCCTGAAGGGCTCGCGGAAATTCTCGGCAAGGCCTGCCGCGAGCTCACGCCGCGGGAGAGCGCACAGGTCTCACAGCCGCTGGACTGGCTGGGCGTGAACTACTACTCGCGCCGTCCGACCGCGTACGGCGCCGACCCGCCGCTCCATGCGGACGACGTCGCCTTCGACGGCGTGCCCGCGACCGATCTGGGCTGGGAGATCCACCCCCCGGGGCTCACCGAGATTCTCGTCCGGGTCAGCGAGACCTACGCGAAGCTCCCGCTCTACATCACCGAGAACGGCGCGGCGTACGTGGATCCCGATCCCGATCCGGCAGGCTCCGTCCCTGACGCTCGGCGCGTCGCCTACCTCCGCATGCATCTGGCCGCGGCGCGTGAGGCCATCGAGCGCGGCGTGGACTTGCGCGGCTACTTCGTGTGGTCCCTGCTGGACAACTTCGAGTGGCAGCGCGGCTATTCGCAGCGCTTCGGCATCGTGCGGGTGGACTACGCGACGCAGGCGAGAACGATCAAGGAGAGCGGCCGCTTCTACCGCGACGTCATCGCCGCGAACGGCGTGTCGCTGAGCCGCTGAGATGTAATTTCTGGCTCTCCCCGGGGAGAGCAAAGATTTGCAGGTCAGCGCCCGCCGATCGTGAGCGCCGTGTCGGGCAGCGCGCGCAGCCACTGGACGTAGGACCAGAGCGCGTCCATGTCGCCCGGCTCCAGGCGATCGCGATACGCCGGCATCCGCAGCACGGCCCGGCGCAGGAAGAAGCGCGCGAATGGATTGCGGTCGTGGCGCCGGCTCACGCCGTTCTCGACCCAGTCCTTGAACTCGTCGCGATCGCGGACCAGCTCGGCGAAGTCGTCACTGTCCCAGGATGGCACGTAGCCCTTGAGTGATCCCGGGTTCACCGGCGCCAGCCTTCCTCCGGCGCCGTGACATCCGATGCAGCCGAAGGCCTCGGCGCGCTCGAGTCCGCGAGCGGCCTCGGGCGTTTCCGGCTCGGGCATCCCCGAGACCGCGGCGACGTACGCGGTGAGATCGGCGATCTTCCGATCGGTGAGGCGGTCACCGAAGGCTGGCATCTTCACCGCGCCTCGCCGCGACTGCTCGCGCCACGTCTCGCTCTGCGATCGCGCCTCGTTCACGCCGTCGTGGATCCATTGCCGGATCTCTTCGAGGTTCTTCGCGTACATCATGACGTCGCCTTCGAAGCCGGGAACGGTGCGATCGTCGCGTCCGGGATTGGCCGCACCCTTCAGCCCGCCGTCTCCGTGACAGGCGAAACATCCGGTGCTCTGCGCGAGCCGATGGCCTCGCTCGGCGGCGGGAAGACGTGGACGCACGAAATACGCGCCCAGCAGCACGGCGAGCAAGAAGAGCGCGATGATCGCGCTCGCCGCAGCTCTCATGGGAGGGATCGAGCGCGCGGATGACGCGCGCTCGGAGGGTTGCTACTTGGCGGCCAGCACCGCGTCGGTGACGTCGATGCCCTTCATGCCGTTGCGGGTCATGACCGTGCCGGTGACCTTCACGTTCTTCCCGGCCATGGTCTTGAGTTTGTTGTAGGGATCGGCGTTGTCGTGATTGAGCGTGACGAGATAGAGCGTGCCGTCCGCGGTCAACAGCCCCATCGGCATGCCGTTGCCGATGCACTTGGTGGCGCAGGAGATGTGCTTCTCGCCGCGCGCGCCGTGACCGAGGAAGCAGCCCGTATCCACCAGCTCGCCCGTGAGGGTCTTCACCGTTCCCTTGTGCTCCCCCGCCGCAAAGGCCAGCGATGCGGCGACAGCGGACATGAGGACGATCGAGGCGAACCATTTCTTCATGGAGATCTCCTTTGAGAACAGACGCGACCGTTGCGTAGCCGGTAGGATGCTCCGTGCCGGGCCGGCGCGCAATGCCGGGAGCCAAAGATGACGCCTCCCTGACAGCGAACCCGCAATGAGGTCGGGCGGGGGCTGGACGCGCGATTGGCCAGATTTCGTCCGGCCCAGGGCGCGGGACACGCGAATTGCCCGAATTTTCTGGTGGTTCCGGCCAGCGGACGGGCCGAAACCATGGCAGGTTCCTTGCCCTCCATCGCCCCAAACGTCTTGGACGGCCACCGGGAGTCGAGCATGGGAAGCGGCTTCAGACAGGGGATGATGGCGGCGGCGCTGGTCCTGGGGCTCGCCCACGGGAACGCCATCGCGGCGCCCTTCATCAACGTCCTCGACAACGCGCTCGTCATCACTCCGACGCCGGCCGACTACGAGCGGGATTACGTGGAGGTGACGGGTGCGGCAGGCCTGGGCGTCAAGCTGAAGACGAACTCGAGCACCGGGATGATGCTGATGGTCCGCTCCTCCTCCGCCAACCCCGCGATTCGCGCCGGCGACTTCCTGGTCCGCACGCTCACCCCTCCCGGGCGTGGCGGCACGACGCTCTCGACCTACACGACACTCGGTCCGTCCAACCTGACGCTGTGGACGACCGGCGTGGCGCAGCCCCCGTTCGCTCAGGTCGACATGGACATCCGGATCCGCAATCTCTTCAACTACGGCGATGCCGCAATCGCCGGGACGACCGGCTACACCAACACCCTGATCTTCACCGTCATCGAGCCGTAGAGCGGGCGAGCTTTATTTCCGCGGGCGTCTGAGTGATGACGACTTCGCCGTCCTTGGTGATCGGCGCGGACTTCCCGTTGATCGTGGCGGTCCATCTGCCGGGTTCCCGGCGCAGATCGAGGATGATGCCACCCGGCGGCGGCTTGACGCCCGCGACTCGCCCGGCGATTGCGCCGCCATCCTCGCGGCGCAGCGTGAAGTCGAGAGCGCCAAACCGTGTCCGCAGCCCTCGCACCGAAATGCCCGTGCCGAGGAGCCACGCCTCGGGGACGCCGGCCGCCAGGATCAGCTGGTCGCCGCTCTTCTGGCCCGGCGCCTTCGGACCCGCGCCGGCCTCACGCTCGTACGCCAGCATGTCGAGCACCGAGCGCACGAAATCGGAACCCACCCAGGTGTGAGGCAGATCGCCGATGAACTTCGGCGCGCGCTCGTCGCGCCAGACCACCTCGGGCCACTGGCGCCATCCCGAAGGCCGCTGGTGCCGCATGAACCAGTCGAGCGCCTGCTGA
>DASTBI010000145.1 GCA_035712145.1 Candidatus Eisenbacteria bacterium
CACCGAGTCCACCTCCCACCGCACGGTGGGAATCGGCAGCACATCGTCTTCGAGCCGCCGCGTGGTGCGAACGTCCGCCCAGGTCCGGAGCTTCCCGTCGAGGAGCAGGAAGGGCTCGATCGAGAAGCCGCGCTTGCCGGCTTCGATGGCTCCGTCCTCGCTCATGAGCGCTTCGTCGGGATCGCGGTCGAGTCCCACCACCGTCCAGTACGACTGCTCGCCGGCCATCGCGCGAGGGTAGCTGCCGCGCGGCGCATCCGCGGCGACCGCCTGGAAGAACTTCTCGTACGTCGCCGCCCAGTCGAGCGGCTGCACCTTCGCTTCGAACAAAGCGCAGCCACCCGATGCCTCGAGCGCGCGGATGCGCAATGCGCTCGCGTCCGTCTCCGGCAGCGCGATGTAGTCCCGGCCGCCATTCCCTTCGACGGTTCGCAACATGCGCCACGCATCGCCCTCGGCCGGGATTTCGACCGCGTACTCGTTCAGATGCCGGCCGGGGGCCCAGTCCAGCACGAGGCCGCCAAGCTCCCGCTCGCCGCCGAAGTCGAGCACGATCCAAGGCCGCCGGTCCTTGTCTCCGCTGGACCAGGACGTCTTGGCGTCGCCGTCCAGCGCCTTCTCCGGCTCGTGACTCCGAACCGATGACGATGCCTTCGCCTGTGGCGGCTGGTCGGAAGGCGGCGGCAGCTCCTTCAGCTCGAGCTGGTCGATCCACACCGACCCCTTGCCACCCTGCCCCGCGGTGATGGCGAACTCGATCGCATTCACCCGCCGGATCTCGCCACCGCCGATGGGCCCCCACGCGAAGCTGATCTGCCGCTTGCGGGTGGTGAGCGTCATCCAGTCACGTGGAAAGACGAAATCGCGGCGATTGCACCACCACACGTTCGCTCCCGTCGAGTCCACCAGCTTGATCTCGAGATTGTTGATCCTGCACTCGCCTCGCAGGCGCACCACGAACGCGTACCGGTCCGGCAGCGTGAGATCCACATCGCGCCGCGCCACCGCGTAGCCTCCGCCGTGCGCGAAGTCGAAGTCGATGCGCAGCGCCTTTCCCTTGGCGCCGGTGTCGGA
>DASTBI010000146.1 GCA_035712145.1 Candidatus Eisenbacteria bacterium
CCGCTCTTCATGGGTGGCGCGGTGCGCGGCGCGGCCTATCTCGACTCGCAGGAGCCGCATCACTTCGGTGAGGCGGACCGCGGGCTGCTCGAGGGGTTCGCGCATTTGATGGCCGCCGCCATCGAGACCGCGCGCGGCCACGAGGAAATCGAGCGCGTGAAATCGCGGCTCGAGGACGAGAACCTGTCGCTGCGTCAGGAAGTCGGCTCACGCTTCCAGCACCAGAACCTGATCGGCTCGAGCTCCGAGATGCGCCGGGTCCTGGCGCTGATCGAGCCCGCCGCCCAGGCGCCGACCACGGTGCTGATCACCGGCGAGAACGGGACCGGAAAGGAGCTGGTGGCGCGGATCCTCCATCACAGCGGGCCACGCCGGAAGGGGCCGTTCGTCTCGGTCAACTGCGGCGCCATCCCGCAGACCCTGGTGGAGAGCGAGCTGTTCGGCATCCTGAGCAACGTGGCCACGCAGGTTCGCGCGCGCGATGGCCGTTTCCGGCAGGCCGATGGCGGCACGCTGTTCCTCGATGAGATCGGCGAGATGCCGCTGGCGCAGCAGGTCGCGCTGCTCTCGGCCATCGCCAACCGCGAGGTGACTCCCGTGGGCGGCAGCCGTCCCATCCACGTGGACGTTCGGATCATCGCCGCCACCAACCAGAACCTCAGACGCCTGGTGGAGGAGCAGCGGTTCCGCGAGGACCTCTACTACCGGCTCGCCGTGATCGAGATCGAGATACCGCCTCTGCGCGAGCGCAAGGCGGACATCCCGGCGCTCGCCCGGTACTTCATCCAGCACTTCGCCAATGTGCAGCAGCGGGAGATGCCCAAGCTCTCGCCCGACTTCATGGCGGTGCTCATGCAGAGCGACTGGCGGGGCAATGTCCGGGAGCTGCAGAACTACATCGAGCGCGTGGTGGCCATGAATCCTGGTCAGGTGGTCCGGCCCGATCCCCTGCCTCGAGACCTCCAGGAGCGAGCCGTCACCCCCCGGCACTCCCGTGGCCGGGGTCTCGTGGCGACAGTGGGAGAGGTGGAAAGGCGGATGGTCACCGACGCCCTCCAACGGGCTGGCGGTAACCAGAGTCAGGCCGCGCGCATCCTGGGACTCACCGAACAGTCGCTCCGATACCGGCTTCGCAAGTACGGCCTCGCGCCTCGCGAGAATCGGCGAAGTCGCGAAAATCGGCGATAGCTGACAACTCGCTGTAGCGCATTGCGTTTTGCGATGTGCCCGGCGAAATCGCGCGAGTATCCGCGAGAAACCACCCAGCCAGCGCCTAATTCCAGCGAATGAAGTTTCCAGCTAAGTAGCTAATTCGCTGTGACTTATCACGGTTGACGCCTGCCGTCCAAAGTCCGGCACGGGTTTCGCCCTAGCTAAGGAACAGGAACAACCCCTTGCTCAGGGAGAACTCGATGACTCGCTTTCGGTGGCCCTTCTTGATCGTCGCGGTACTGGCTGGTGCGCTATGGGCCAATGTCTCAATGGCTCAGCTCATCAGCACCCCCACCGACAACTCGCTACGAGCGGTCGGCGGTAGCGACGTTCAGGTCGCGACGGTCGGTCCCGGCTGGACCGGCTCGTGGGGCATGGGGTTGTTCGGGATGCAGATTCATAGCTGGGGTCGAGCCTCCGCTCGTTCTTGGTCCGGTAGCTCTTTCGTAGCCGTCTTGCGTGAGCGGCTCGGA
>DASTBI010000147.1 GCA_035712145.1 Candidatus Eisenbacteria bacterium
TTTGCGCGACGCCTGCTTGTCTCCCTGGCTGACTCGAATCCAGTAAACGCCCGCGCGGAGCGCGCTCGCCCTGTTGAAGGTCACGGCTTCCCGAGGCTGGTGCTCGAAGTCGAACTCTCGAGACTCGACGACGCGACCGGCGACATCGATGAGATGGATCTGTGCCGGTCCGTCCTGAAGTCCGACGAACGCCGTCAACGGTCCGCGAGCCGGATTGGACCGCAGCTCCACCACGCCGAAGCCGGGCCCCGGAGGCCGGGGAGGAACGATTGGACCCGGCACTCCCGGGCGCAAGGCGGTGATGTATCCCGAGTAGCCGGTACTCGTGGACTCCCTCCATAGTGCGATCACGCTGCCCGCTCCCACGCGGGCGAGCTGGATGTACTGCGGCATGACGCGTGATGCACCGACGAAGCTTCCAGTCCCGGGCCACCCCGTCGCAAGGCGGCCCTGGTCATCGAGTCGCGCTGCGTAGAGACGCGGCTCCCCCGTTCGCGTGTCGATCCAAGCGACGAAAGCACCCCCCTCACTGTCGCCAGCCACCTCCATCTGCCACGGATCGACGGTCTCCGTCATCGCGGCGTTGCCCTCCGCCTTCCAGCCAGCCATCACTTCCCCGCTTCCATCGAGCCTCAACACGCCCGGGCGCCCGCCCGTCACGAGGCCCACGAGCAGTCCTCCCGCTCCATCGGATGCCACGGAATACACGGCTTCCGCCGGGATCGATCCCGCGTCCTGAACCCCATCGCTTCGGATCCGTGTCGCGAATCGAGATGCGATCAGCCCACAGTTCGACCCCGTGGGACACACTTGCGCCGTGAGCCAGGCAGCGTAAGCACCTCCACTCCCATCGGGAAAGAGACTCAACGCCACGAAGTTCTCCTCATCCGTGACCAAGGTGCCGTGTTCAGGCCAGGCAGGATCAGGACTCGCGTTTTCATCCAATCGAAACACCCGAATGCCCTGGATGTCGAAGCGAGTCGGGTCCGAGAGCAATTCGTAATCGATCGCGCTGACGAATACGTGGCCTTGTCCGTCGACCGCGAGCCCTGGCCCCCAGGCACTTGGAATCACGTAACCACCCACCGGCCAAGAGACGTGGGGGGCGCCGCTGGCGTCGATGCGAAGGATTCGAACCCGAACTTCGAATCGGGCGATGGACTCCATCAAGCCCACCAGAACCCCGCCCTCTCCGTCCGGTAGCAGAGTCGCTGCTCTCCCGGGGCCCAGATCCAGGCCCTCGGGCGCCCAGCCTGCAGCCACGGCGCCTGCGGCGGTGATGCGCTGTACCAATACGTGTCGGACCGAGGACTCCTCGCTCTGCCAGGCGACGAACGCGCCTCCTGCTCCGTCCTCGGCGATCCCTGGCGAGTATGAATACCCAATCTGCAGTTCACTGACCAGGAGACCAGCGGATGGCCATCCCGCCACAGGGTCGCCCTCGGCCGTCCAGGCCATCGCCCAAACCTGGTAACGGTCCGAAGCGAGTCGTTTGGTCCAAGCGACGATGATGTGCCCGTCGGACTCCGCTGCGGCGAATTCGTCGCCGTTGCCGATCAGGTTGCCGCCGGGTTGCCAGGCAGCGTGCGCCAACGAGGGCGCCAGGAGCGCGGTGAGGAGGAGAGCCACGACAATTCGCAAGAGAGCCTCAGAGCTTGCCCGGTGGCGAAGGAGCCTACACCTCGAATGAGACGGCCTTCTAGCCAAAACCTACGCCCTGAGGCCTGCCCGCCTGGCGACCAGCAGCTTGCTCACCGCCGGATCCTGACCCAGACCCATCGACAGCAACGCGCGATCCATCGCGTAGAGCAATGCC
>DASTBI010000148.1 GCA_035712145.1 Candidatus Eisenbacteria bacterium
CTGGCGCCCATGAACGTCATCGCGGGCGGGAGGCTTGCTGCCGCCGTCTCCAAGGCGGGCGGGCTCGGCCTCATCGGCGGCGGTTATGGCGACGCCGATTGGCTCGAGCAGCAATTCGCAGCAGCGAGGAATGCACGGGTCGGCTGCGGGTTCATTACCTGGTCGATGGCGAGGAATCCGGAGCTGCTGGATCAGGTTCTGGCCAAGCAGCCGGCGGCTGTGATGCTCTCCTTCGGGGAGCTCGAGCCACACGCGTCACGCATCAAGGCGCGAGGAGTGCCGCTCATCTGCCAGGTGCAAGGCATGAAGTACTTGCGCGAAGCCGTCGATGCGTGCGCCGACATCATCGTCGCCGAAGGATGCGAAGCAGGAGGTCACAGCGGCTACCGGGGCGTGTTCACGCTGGTCCCCGAAGCCGCCGACTATCTGGCGAAACGCTCCCCCGATACCGTTTTGGTCGCCGCCGGCGGCGTTGGAGACGGCCGCGGCCTAGCTGCGGCGCTGATGCTTGGCGCGGACGGCGTTCTTATCGGCACCCGCTTCATCGCGAGCCCCGAGTCCGAAGCGCCAGAAGGATTTCGCCAGGCGATCATCCGCGCCGACGGCGACTCCACGATGAAATCAACCTCAGTCGATATCGCCCGAAAGCGCTACTGGCCCAATCCGGAATTCGTAATTCGCGTTCTCAAGAACAGCTTCGTTGCCAAGTGGCATGGGCGCGAGCGCGAGATGGAGAAGGCGATCGATGTCGAGTATGAGCGCTTCTGGGCTGCTTTCAACGCAGGCGACGCCGATAACTCCGGTGTACTTATGGGAGAGGTGTCAGGATTAATCCACGACGCGCCGCCTGCCGCGCAGATCGTCGAAAACATGATCGCGCAGGCTTGCCAGCTCTTGGGTTCGCACTCGCGGTACGTTGCGAGCTAACGGCTCGCCCACCTTAACATCACCGGGGTACACGCATGCCCGCCTATCTGATTGCAGAGCACATCATCACCGACGCAGCGAAGTTCGAGGAATACAGAACCAAGGTGGGGCCGATGATGGCGAAGTATGGCGGGCGTTACCTGACCAAAGGCGGAAGCCATCGATTGCCTGAGGGTGGTCACTGGAAACCAGAGCGGGTTGTAATCATCGAGTTTCCAGACATGGATTCCCTTAACCGTTGGTACAACTCGCCCGAATATCAGCCGCTCTTAACCCTCCGCAAAGCGTGTACCAATGATCTCGACATGCTGTTCACCCTCGAAGGCGTCTAAGGATGAGAACCTAACGAGCGCGTTAAGCGTCAGGCGGCGCGGAGCGCGCCAGGGAGAAACAGGTCCGTGAAACAGACGCGCATCATCGTCACTCACTATGGCGGCCCCGATGCGCTTCAGGTGCTCGAAGAAGAGTGCCCGGAGCCGAAGGACGGTGAAGTGCGCGTGAAAGTGCTGGCCGCTGGCGTCTCTTTGCCGGATGTCATGGCGCGCGAGGGCATTCATCCCGAAACGCCCCCGGTGCCCTTCACGCCGGGCTGGGATCTCGTTGGCGCAGTGGATCGGCTCGGCGACGGCGTCTCCGGAATCGAACCCGGCCAGGTCGTAGCCGCGATGCCGATCAGCGGCGCCTACGCTGAGTTCGTCTGCCTGCCGCAACGCGAGCTGGTTACGGTGCCGTCCGAATTGGACCCCAGCGAGGCGGTCAGTCTCGTGCTGAATTACGTCACGGCATACCAGATGCTGCATCGTGCCGCCAAGGTCAGAGCGGGCCAGCGCGCGCTGATACACGGCGCGGCAGGCGGGGTCGGCACGGCGCTATTGCAGCTCGGGCGCCTCGCCGAGCTGGAGATGTATGGCACCTGTTCATCGAAAGGGGCAGGGATCGTTTCCGATCTGGGCGGTATCCCGATTGATTACAAGAATCGGGACTTCGTGGAAGAGATTCACCGCCTCTCGGGCGGGGGAGTGGATGTCGTCTTTGACGGCATTGGTGGCAGCCACATCTGGCGTTCCCGCAAAGCTCTCCGTCCCGGCGGGAGAGTCGTGGCCTACGGCCTCACTGGCTCGCTGCGTGGCGGCCGTTTGGCCTCAGGTCGTTCAGGGGGTCGCCATCGCTTTCGTGCAATTCTGATTTTCGGGGTCTACATCGCAGGCGGCTGGCTGTTCCCAGGCCGCAAACGCGTGGTTCCCTACAGCATCCAAACGCTCAAACGGCTGAAACCGGCATTGTTTCGACAGGATTTGATTGCCCTACTCGAGCTCCTTCAACAGAAGAAGATCAAGCCGCTTATTGCGCAGAGATTTCCGCTTGCCAAAGCAAGACAGGCGCAGGAGTCGCTCGGCAAGGGAGGTGTGACAGGCAAAATCGTGCTAGTGCGCAACGGATCATCGCTTTGAGTCAAGAGCGACTTAATGACGTCTCTGGTGCGAGCAGGCTCCGATCCCACCGTAAGCTAGTGAAGGTCGAGCATTCGAGCGCAGCGCTCAGAAGGAAAACAGTATGCGTCTGAAGACAACGCTCGGTTGTGGACCCACCCCTCAACTCGCTGCGCTTCGCATACAGCGCGGCAAACCCGAACGTTAGATCCGTTGACGGAATGTCTGAGTTCTTACTAAACGGAGGTCTCTGAGATGCGTAACTCGGTCG
>DASTBI010000149.1 GCA_035712145.1 Candidatus Eisenbacteria bacterium
CGGATGGCCTCGAAGGTCGGGACGACGTTGCGCTTGAGGCGCGCCGGGTCGTCGGCGGCGACGGCGGGGGACGTGATGGTCATGGGAAGGGCAAGGGTGAGCCACAGCGATCGGGGGCCAAGCATGCCGAAGAATAGCACCATGCAGCCTTGCCCGCGTGGCTCGCGAGAGTCGGCCGGGGCCGCCTTCCAACCCCCAACCTGTCGGGAAGGCGGTGATCCCGGCCGCTACTTCATTCTTGGGGCCGTCACCGGAACGACGGATCGTCCCCCGATCAATCCGCGTCGTGCCAACCCGGCGCCAGCCCCATTCGCGTGCGGTGCGCTCACAAACCGTATCGGCCGTGAACTGTGGCGTCATTCAAGTGCCGCAACGTTGCCGTACCACTTTCTGAAGACGAGGGCGCAGCCCGACCTGGCTCCCACTCATCAGGTCGGGCAGCACGAAAGCCGAGCCGCGCCGGAACAGTGTCCCGTCATCCTCGAGATCGCGCAGGAGCCGGCAAAGGTAAGGCGCGGTCATCCCCAGCAGCTGGCTCAGCTCCCACTGGCGCAGCGGCAGGATCACCCGGTGACCCTCCATGCACCCGCCCGGCGTCGATGGAAGCGCCCGCAAGAACGCCACGAGCCGATCGCGCGAGCGGATCGCATGCAGGTCGCTGGACTCGATCAGATCCACGTCGATCTCGCGACTGTGCATGTGATGGATCTGCCAGGAGAGATCGGTGTCGCTCTGCAGCCGCTGCAGAAAGGCCGGGGCGCACATCCGCGACATCCTGACGGCGGTGAGCGTGACCGCGGTGGCGGCCGCCGGCTCGCCCAGGATGACCGCCGCGGCGCCAACGAACCATCCCGACGAGCGGAGCCCGACGATCCGCTCCTTCCCGGTCGTGTTCACACGCATGAGCTTCACGAGACCACGCTGGATGTGGAACACGTCGCGGATCGGCTCCCCCTGACGACACAGCGTCATTCCTGCCGGATACGACAAGGCATTGGTGAGCGGGTCATCGCGATGAATTACGGGGGTCACGCTGGCCATTCGGCGAGCTCCTCTTGGATGTTGGACTCGCTCAGCACGACGCGCACCTTGTCGAGCGAGTCGTAGAGCTGGGGAAGGAATCGACCAGCGCTCACCTGGGCCTCGAGGTCGGTCGCACTGCCGGTGATCAAGAGTCCGAGCGGACACGCTGCGCCGATCAGGCTGGTCTCCGCGAGGCGGTCCACGAGCCGAAGCAGCAGCTCCTGGTCTTCGTTCGAGAGTGCGTCCACCGAGTTCACGAACAGCGTGCAAGCGCGATCGTCGAGAAACGCCTCGCTCTGACCAAGACGGTGGTCGCGGTTGGCCCATTGACACAGCGCAAGGCGAAGCACGTCGGCTTCGCGTCGGCAGTCGAACTGGTGATACGCGCCCTTGGGACGTGGGCGAGAGGAGTGGATGCTGCGCGCCACTCCCTCTCGCTTGGCACTCGTCCCGAGGAGGACGAGCACGTTGGAACGCGTGCAATGCGGTTGATTTTCGACGGGCATCGACCCTCCAACGGTTGGGGGCGGGTTAAGCCCCCGCTCGGCGGCGCACGAAGAACGGCAAGGCCCCCTCCTGCAGCGAGAGGCGCGGGCTCCTCCGGAAACCGCTTTCGAAGAGACCCCGCACGCCGGGCCAGCCGATCCGCGGGATTCCCGTGCCGTTGAGCGAGCCGGCTTCGGGAGTCGCGGGACGGCAGGTCGTTCCGCCGCTCGGCCCCGTACCGCTGTACTGGGCAAGAGCCGGACGGTGAACCGTGAGCGATGAAGCGAGGATCAGCACGGCATACCAAGAGCGGCGCGACATCGGATTGCTCCTCACGGGGGAAGGTGGGTTGGGGACCCACCTGACCCATAAGGCGAGCAACGTGCCGGAACCGCGTCTTCGTCGTGGCTTCTAAGCTATTGATTATCTGTAGGTTATCGGTTGTACTCCGCGAGGCGCCTGCGATTGGAATTCGCAAGAACTTGCGATGGATTTGGGGCGGTTGCGGCAGGGCGCGGAGAGCGCGGGGAGGCCCGTGATTCGCAGCTTTTCGCGAAAACTACTCGGGTCGCGGTTTCCTGCGACCCTGGATCCCGTACTTGGCCATCTTGGCGCGGAGTGTGGATTCCTTGAGCCCAAGGTACCCAGCGGCCTTGCTCTGATTGCTGTGGAACATCCGGAGCGCGTGCTCGATCGCTTGCCGCTCGCGAGCCTCCTGAGTCTCTTTCAGCTTCGCTCCACCGTTGGTTGGAAAACGTCGGGTTGGCTTCCTCATCGAAGTCGGCGCATGGAGCACGTCGCCAGGTGTCATCACCATCGCGCGCTCCACGAAGTTCTCCAGCTCCCGCACGTTTCCGGGCCAGTCACGCTGCATGAGGTCCGCGAGAAAGTCGGATGCGAGCTCGGGAACCTGTCGTCCGTCTCGCGCAGCCACCTGCGCAGCGAAGTGGCGCGCCAGCTCCGGGATGTCTCCCTTGCGCTCACGCAGCGGCGGCAGCTCGATCCGGATGACGTCCAGCCGATGGAGCAAGTCCTCCCGGAACCTGCCGTTCTCCACCGCGCTCTTCAGGTCGCGATTCGTGGCCGCAATGATGCGCACGTCGATGAACACCGGCTTCGTGCTCCCGACGGGAGTGACTTCCGACTTCTCGACGGCGGCGAGCAGAGCACCTTGCTGGTCCAGGCCGATCTCGGTGATCTCGTCGAGGAAGATCGTTCCCTTGTCCGCTGCGCGGAAGTGGCCGGGGCTCGCCTTCACGCCCACCGCGACTCCATCGAGAATTCCGAACAGCTCGCTGATCAGGAGGTTCTTCTCCAAGGCCGGGCAATTCACGGGAACGAACGGCTTGTTGGCTCGAGGCCCCGACTGATGGATCACCTCGGCGACGCGCCCCTTCCCCGTGCCCGTTTCGCCGGTGAGGAGCACGGTGGCCTGACTGCCGGCCGCGCGCTCGATGAGCGGAATGATCTTGCGCAGAGCGCGGCTCGATCCGATCAAGCCGGCGCGAACCAGGCCGCTCATTTCACGTCGAAGCTTGAGATTCTCCCGGGTGAGGCGCTCGCTGGCGCGGCTCTTCTCGAGGGCCACCGCCATCATCATCGCGAACGCATCGAGCAGCTTGCGCTCGGCATCGCCAAACACGCCAGGGTTTCTCGAGTCGAGGTAGACCGCACCCACCACACGCCCGTCCAGGAACATCGGCACGCAGAGGAGCGCGCGCAGCCGGAGCTCCTCGACGCTGCGCGAAGCCGCCTGAGGGTCCTGCGGCGCGTCGAAGACGCGGATGCTGCGCGCTTCGTTCACGACGCGCTGAACCAGCCGGCGGCTGAACTGTAGAATTTCCTCGGCTGACGTCGCATCCGCGGCGCCGCATTGAGCGATGGGCTCCATGGTGCCGGTGGCCTCGTCGAGGACGAGGAGCACGCCGCGCTCGGCCTCGAACTGGTCGACGGCCAGCTCCATGGCGCGCTGGCTCAGCTCTTCGTAGTCCGACAGCGAGCGCAGCAGCTCTCCCACCTTCTCGATCAGGCCGCGCTCCGCCTCGACGAGGCCGTGCTCGACCTGGCCGCGCAGCCATTCGCACTCCACCTCGATCGCCTGCGCCCTGCGAGTGCGGTTGCCGAGCCGCTCGAACAAGGCGACCGACTTACGGAGCCACTCAGCGACGGGAGCCCTGCGATCCACGTGGGAATGAATCGCCAAACGCGCGGCGTCGAGCAGTGCCATGGCGCGATCGTGCGGGGCCGGATACGACTCGAACCCCGCCAGCGCCGAGTCCAGCGACTCGATCGCCTCGTCGAGCCGGCCTTCGGCGAGTGACAGCTCGGCGCGGAGCTGCGACGCGACCGCGGCCACGTAGCGATGCTCGTGCTGCGCCAGCCAGTCCTTCGCAGCACGAACCGCCTGCGCTGCACGCCGGCGATCGGCCAAGCGAAGCGCAGCGCGTCCCACGACCAGCTCGAGCATCGCCTCGCCCGACGTCCAACTCGATTCGGCGCGCGGATTCGGAATGGCCACCACCTCGGAGTATCGCTCGAGCTCGAACAAGGCCCGCCCATGCTCGGCCCGGCACCACGCGGAGCCCTCCACGCTTGCCTGCTGTAGGGCTAGACCGACGGCCTTGCCCGAAACACGCTGCGCGCGGTTCAGAAGGCCCATGGCGCGCAGACCGCGCGCGCGCGCGCTGTGCGCGGCGAAGGCGAGGGATGGGAGAAATGCGCGCGTGAGCCGGATGGCCCGGCGCGCAAGGCGCACCGCTTCGCGCGGCCGGCCGATGAATCCTTCCACGTTCGCCAGATTCACCGCCGCGAGTGCGGTGCTGTGTCCGCGTCCGTCCTCCAGCGCAATGCGGAGCATCTGCCGGAAGTGCTCGCGGCATTCGAGCCCGCGACCGAGGTCGCCCTCGAGCTGACCGAGATGATTGAGCCCTTCTTCGATCGCCAGCCGCGACTGACTCGTCTTCGCGCGCTCGAGCGCCCGTTCGTAGAGAGCCCGGGCTTCGGGCGTGCGCCCGCGACGCTGCGCGATCATGCCCTGAAGCTGGATCGCTCGCGCCTCACCGACTGCGTTGCCGCAGGCGGCGTATTCCTCGGCCGCGCCCTTGCCCTTCACTTCCGCATCATCCAGGCGATCGAGAGCCAGCAGCACGGAACCCGCCGTGAGTGCCGCGTTGCCCGCACCCTCGACATCACCGGCCTGAGCACAGGCGTCGATCGCCTCCTGCGCAGCCGCGAGCGCCTCGGACAAGAGCCCGGCGCCGTAGAGTCGTGCGGCCTCCGTGCCGAGCAACCGGGCGCGCACCGCCGGCGTGGGCTCGCACGACATCGCCTTGGCGATCGCCCGCTCGACCTCGCCGGGACCTCCCGCGCGGTTGAGCGCGACGGCCAGCTTCTCCCAGCGTTCTGCGCGCAACGCGTCATTCTGGGTGCGCTCGATGGCGCGCTCGAGGTATCGCGCGGCGTCCTGGTAGGCGCCGCGTCGTCGAGCCGCCTGGGCCGCGCGGTCGAACCAGAGATCCGCACCGATCGCGTGCTCCTCGGCGATGCGGGCGACGAGCTCGACCGGGACTTGCTCGGGGCTGGTTTCCCACATGTGCTCTGCATGCTGGATCGCACCCCGCGGATCCCCAGCGGCCGCCATGTGGTGGATCCTGCCACCCGGCGTGGGCTCGAGCACCTCCAGAGCCTGGCGATGGAGCGCCCGAACGGTGTCGGCATCCGCGCTCGCCACCAGCGGCTCGGCGAGCGAGCCAAAGGCGAAACGAATGGCTCCGTCTTGCTCGGTTCGCACGAAGCCCGAGTCGAAGAGCGCGTCGATGCCTCCATCCGCCTCGGCGAGCAGCTTGGCGAGCTGCTCGCGCCGGAGTCTGCCGCTGCAGACCGCGAGCGCGAGCGCGGCATGCTGCGCCGATTCGGGAAGGCCGGAGATTCGTTCGAGCTGGGCGGCAGCGAAGTCTCCCGAAGGACGCAGCGTGGCGAGGCGCGCAGAGTCGACGCGCACTCCACCGTCGTCCTCGACGATCGCGCGCGTCGTGGCTGCGGCTCGCAGCAATTCGATGGTCCGCCCTGGGCTCCCCGAGACCGCAGCGAAGAGATGCTCGACCAGATCGGGCGCCGCGGTGGCGGCGATGCGCGCCGCGATCAAGCGCTCGATGCCCGAGCGATCGAGCGGTGACAGCTCGAGGAGCGCCAGCCGGCCCGAGAGCGCGAGCACCTGCTCCTCTTCGGGCATCGCGGCCAGCGCGGAACGCGACCACAGCATGCGCAGCCTGCCGTAGGGGTCGACCGCGAGACGCCGGAGCACCACGATGGCAGCGGGCGGCAGGCGGTCGATGTCGTCGACGATGAGCAGGGGCCGCACACCGTCCACGGCTCGGGATTCAGCGAGCGCGATCGTCTTCTCCGCGCCGGGCTCGGCGATGCGGAAGACTGGACGCTGCGCGAGTGCTTGGCGCGCAGCGAAGGCGTCGAGCAGCGACGTGCGGCCGATGCCCGGCTCGCCGGTGAGAAGCAGCGTGCTCGGCTGCGCGGCCGCGAGCCAGGCGTCGAGCCGCGCCAGCTCGCGCTCTCGGCCCACCAGTACGAACGTGCGGAGACGTTCGGCCAGCGGCCGGCGCACTCCGGGAAGGATGCGCTCGAGCTCGCGGCGAACTTCGCGCGCGTCGCGCGGACGTTCGGCGGGATTCGGGGAGAGAAGACGAAGGATGAGACTCGAGAAGGCCGGGGAGACTTCGGCGCGCTCGAGCGGCGCGATCGGCGCCGGCCCTTCGGCCTGGCGGCGGAGACGATCCGTGCTGCTCTCCCCTTCGAACGGCGAGTGCCCCGTCGCCAGCGAGTAAAGCGTTGCACCGAGTGCATAGAGATCGGAAGCCGGCGTGAGCGCGCCGCCCGCCACGATCTCAGGCGCCGCGAACCCCGCCGTGCCGACGTGGCGACGGTCGTTTCCGCCCAGCGAGCGCGCGAGCCCGAAGTCGACGATGCGGACCCCCGCAGGGCGCAGCTCGCCCGGATTGACGACGACATTCGAAGGCTTGAGGTCTCCGTGGACGATGCCCGCCTGATGCAAGGCCTCGAGTCCGTGCGCGAGCTCGACGGCCACGAAGGCGAGCGACTCGCGGGTGAGCGCGCCGAGCTGGTCGGCCGAGGATCCCGGCGCGTACTGCATCGCGTACCAGGCCGCACCATCGGGCTCGAATCCGAGCTCGAGCACTTCAACCACGGCCGGATGGCGGATGCCCGCGAGCAACGCGAACTCGCGAGCGAGCGCCGAGCGATCGGAAACCGCCTTGGGGCGCAGCCGCTTGAGAGCACACTCGGCGCCGGTGGCGAGGTCGCGGGCGAGGAACACCTCGCCCATGCCGCCCTGGCCGAGAGGACGGATCAGTGAATAGCGGTCACCAACGCGTTCATTCATTCGGGAGCGAAGCGAACGCCGCGGCCCGAGCTCAGGGGGGTCGGGACGCGCAGGAAGTTGCGAACGGTATTCTTGTGCCTGGGATGCGGAAGGCTAGCACTGGAGCCAGGTTGGGGCACGACATTTCGCAGGAAGCTGCGAACTCGGCGCCCCCGGGACAGTAAGATCTATCCGTCCCAGGACGGATGACTACAGCTCAGCCCGAATCGCCCAGAGGTCCGGGAACAGCGGCTTGTTCAGCGTGGTCTCGAGGTAGGCCGCCCCCATGGAACCACCCGTGCCCGGTTTGGAGCCGATGGTGCGCTGCACCATCTTGACGTGGCGATAGCGCCACTCCATGAGGCCTTCGTCGAGGTCGACCAGCCGCTCGCACACCGAGCTGACCAGCGGATCCTTGCGGTAGATCTGGATCAGCGTCGGATGCAGCGCCTGGGTCTCCTGCACCGGCTGCGTGACGTCACGCTTCAGCGCCTCGGCGGGCACCGCGTAGCCCTGACCGACCAGGAAACGCAGGAAGGCATCCCACAGCGTGGGCGCCGCGAGCCGCCGTTCCAGCCTCTGCCGCGCCTCACTGCCCGGCTCGTAGCGATCCAGCGCCTTCGGGTTCTTGGCGCCGAGCGCGAACTCGATCTCGCGGAACTGGAACGACTGGAAGCCGCTCCCCGACTCGAGCCGCGCGCGGAAGCTGAGGAAGTCGAGCGGCGTCATGGTCTCGAGCACGTCGATCTGCGCCACCACCACCTTGAGGATGGTGAGGATGCGCTTGAGCGTGGCCAGCGACCGCGGCGCATCCGGCCGC
>DASTBI010000150.1 GCA_035712145.1 Candidatus Eisenbacteria bacterium
CGGTTGCGACAGGTTCTCGATGGGATGGTCCGTGAGCGCGCAGTGGCGAACGGCCGAGCCATTCTCACAAATGTGGTGAATATCGGCATCGGGACGAAGTAAGGGTCGCGATCGACCTGAAGGAGTGGCTACGACTTTGGCGATAAGAACCACGTCAATGGCTTACGAGAGCGTCTCGGCGGCGGATGCAAGGCACCTCAGTCCTCGAGCCCCATCTTCTTGAGGAACGCACGCCACCGCGGGTCCTCGTGAAGCGAACGGAACTGTCCGCTGCTGATCAACGCGCCAAGACCGGCGTCCCGTTGCGTATACGCCCGCTCCAGCCACTCGAAAGCCGCGTCCGCCTCGCCGCGTGTCGCATGCACCTCGGCGACCTGATAGGCCGCCGCATCGGAATACTTCTCGATCAGCTCCCGCAGCGCCGCTACCGACTCCGCCCCCTGACCCAGGCCATGATGAACGATCGCGAGCGCCCAGTGGCGGAACAGCTCGCTCGGCTCCTGCATCGCCTCCGCCAGCGCCTCTTCGCCTCGGCTTTGGGCGAGCAGCGTCAGCGAGAGGGACGCATGCGCACTAATTCTCTGCGGGGCGAGCTCGAGAGACTTGCGATAGGCGGCTTCCGCCTCTGCGAAGCGGCCCGCAGCGATGAGCGCCAAGCCGAGATTGCTGTAGGCCGACGCACTCAACGGGTCTTGCTCCAACGCCCGGCGACAGAGCCCGATCGCCTCCTCGAGGCGGCCCAAGCTCAATGCCAGCGTGCCGGCCCAGCGGAGCACTGTGGCATTCCCCGGCGCCAGTTCCAGCGCACGGGCGAACGACGCCTCCACGCCGCGCCAGTCCCAGTCATGGTTCACCCGGATCAACCCCATCCCCGCATGCCCCTCCGCCAGATCCGGCTCCAGCGCGAGCGAACGCTCCACCGCCTCCCGCGCCCGCCAATACCCCTGAGCCGTCGGCGTCCAGCCTTGAGCCGCTTCTCTTGAGTGCGCCCTGCCGAGCTCCGCCCAGGCGAGCGCGAACTCAGGATCCCGCGCCAGCGCCTGCTTCAGATACTCGATCGCCCTAGTCGTGTCCTCGCGGGTGATTCGATCGATCAAGTGTCGGGCCACGAGGTAGAGCCGGTGCGCCTCGGGATCGGTCCCACGCCCCTTGGCTGCGCGCGCCACCTCCGCCTTCGCCGCACCGCTCGCATCCGAATCCGGCGCCTCGCCCAGCAGCGTGGTGCGCAGCTCCTTCACGACCGAATGCGCGATGTCGTCCTGCACGGCGAAGATGTCCTCCAAGGTCCGATCGTAGGTCTCCGACCACAGGTGCGAGCTGTCCGCCACGTTCACCAGCTGAACCGACACACGGATGCGGTTCCCCGCTTTGCGCACGCTCCCCTCGAGGAGCGTAGCGACGTCCAGCTTGCGGCCGATCGTGGGAACGTCGTCCTTCGATCCCTTGAACTGGAACGACGACGTGCGCGCCGTCACGCGCAGTCCCTTGATCTTCGAGAGCACGCCGAGCAGCTCGTCGGCGAGGCCGTCGGAGAAGTATTCGTCTTCGGCGCTCGCGCTGCGGTTCACGAAGGGCAATACGGCGATCGAGGCCACCTTCTCGGCGACCGGCCTGGCCATAGCGCCCGACTCGCTCCGCTCCAGTTCCTTGCGGAGTCTGCGCAGCTCGTTGCTCACGTCCAGGGCCGACTGAATGCGCTCGCGCGGGTTCTTCTCCAGGCACCGGCTCACGATGCGCTCGAGTTCCTGCGGCATCTCCGGGCGCAGCGCGCGCAACGGCTTTGTCGCCTCCCGCAGGATCGCATGGCCGACGTCCACGTGGGTCTCCCCCGTGAACGGCCGCTTCCCGCTCGCCAGCTCGTAGAGCACGATCCCGAGCGCGAACAGGTCGGTGCGCGCGTCCACTGCGTCGCCTCTCACCTGCTCCGG